>CAZVMJ010000053.1:0-5272 GCA_964628005.1 uncultured Candidatus Saccharibacteria bacterium
GCAACGTGCTGTGTGATGCCGCCGAATTCACCGGCGACCACATTTGCTTTACGAATGAAATCGAGAAGTGTCGATTTACCGTGATCGACGTGGCCCATGACCACCACAACGGGCGGCCGCTCTTGCATGTTCGAGGTTACTTTTGTCATAGGCAGGGTGCGTGTTCATACGCGATTGCGGGATTATATGACAATTTTGCGATATTGAAAAGGTCTCACTCCCACGTACAATGACGACATGTTTGGCTTCTCAAAAGCGCCTGCGCGCATCTATATGGACTACGCGAGCGCGCCGCCAGTGCTTCCGGAGGCGGAGGATGCGGTGCGTGAGGCTTCGCGCTTCATTGGCAACCCAGGAGGCATTCATCGCGAGGCAGTGGAGGCAAAAAGTGCGCTCGAAGACGCTCGTGCACGCACGGCGGCATTGCTCGGGGTGAAGGCGCGCGAGATTATTTTTACTTCGGGCCTGACAGACGCGAATAATATTGCGATCGTGGGCGCCGCGCGTGCCTATGAGCGCCGCGAGCGCGGCCTTTCGGGCACGCACTGGATCGTAAGCGCGATTGAGCATTCATCGGTTCTCGATTGCTTCGGAGAAATTGAACGCCTTGGCGGTGATGTCTCGTACGTGGATCCTAATGATCGGGGAATCATCACGCCGGAAGCGGTGCACGCGCTCCTGCGCAAAGAAACAGTGCTCGTATCCATTGGATGGGCGAATAACGAAATTGGCGTCATCCAGCCGCTGAGTGAAATTGCGCGCGCGATTGAATCCTTCGAGAACAATCATGCGTGCACCATTTTGCTGCATACCGATGCTGGCCAAGCGCCGCTCTATCTTGCAACGGGGCTCAACAGTTTGCGCGTTGATCTATGTTCGATCGGCGGCAATAAATTGTATGGGCCGCACGGCATTGGTGTGCTGTTTGTAAGCAATCGTGCAAGCCTCGCGCGTGTGGCGCACGGTGGCCCGCAGGAGCGCGGCTTGAAGCCGGGCACCGAAAGCGTTGCACTTGCTATTGGTTTTGTAACGGCGTTTGAATCGATTGTGCGCACGCGTGGGGAAGAAGCCCGGCGAATCAAAGCACTCCGTGATCGTTTGGAGGCGGGCGTGCGAGAGCGCATTTCGGGCGTCGTAGTAAATGGTGATCTGCGCCACGCAATGCCGCATATGCTCAACATTTCTATACCAGGCGTGCAGAGTGAATACGTAACACTCTCCCTTGATCAGGCCGGTATTGCTGTTTCCACCAAGAGTGCATGCCGCGAAGGCGAGCAGAGCCGCTCGCATGTGGTGGAGGCGCTCGGCGGCGATGCGTGGCGGGCGGAAAACACCTTCCGATTCTCTTTAGGACGGGACACGAACGATTCCGCGATTGATCGCACGCTCGATGCGCTTTCGGAAATTGTGGCGCGCGTGCAAGTGCGGGAATAGTCACCAAATACATACTTTTCCAAGCGCCGCCGCGTGATAGGATGCCGCTATGGACATGGAGCATCTTTCAAAATCACAGATCGTGCTCCTCACGTTGCTCGTGAGTTTCGTTACCTCTATCGCTACAGGCATCGTCACTGTCTCCCTGTACGACCAGGCGCCGCCGATCGTTACGCAAACGGTTGGTCGCGTTATTGAAAAAACAGTTGAAACCGTGATGCCTGCGCCGGAAGGCCAGCCGGCTGCAGCCGCCACCACCGTGGTTACGAAGGAAAAGACGGTTGTCGTGACGGAATCCGAGCAAATCTCAAAAGCGGTCGAGCGCGTCTCGCCGTCGCTCGTGCGCGTGTACACATCGACAGAAGAACCCGCATTTCTGGGCCTCGGCATCGTGATTGATACGAGCGGTACCATCCTCACCGACAGTGCATCGCTCGATGAGCGGCCGGATGCAGTGCTTGCGCTTTCCGACGGCACCCGCGTGCGCGCATTTGTAACGCGCCGCGACACCGATCTTGGCGTGGCCTACCTCACGGTAAGCACCACCTCACTTGCGTCGCTTTCAAAGCCGGTGCAGTGGAAGCCTGTATCCATCGCAACCGATCGTCCGGTGCTTGGGGCAACGGCAGTTGCGCTCTCAGGTAAAACGGTTTCGCGCATCGCGAGCGGGCTCGTTACCGCACTCCTTACCGAAGGGAAGACCAGTGTGATTGATACAAACGTGGCTGAGAGCAGCATTATGTCGGGCTCTCCACTCATTGATACCAGCGGAAATCTCGTGGGCGTAAGCACGGGCATGGCTCGTGCGTCTTCAGGACAGGGCTTCATGGCTGCGACTGAATTGCTGCCCAAAAAAGCAGCACAGTAGCGGCGAAGCACGAGCACACTGTACTTTGTAAAGTATGATATTCTGGGTCCGGAGCAATCTCGGCACCCCGAGTTGTCTGCTCGTATTATTAGCCGTATAACGTTCATACGCGCTCCACATTCAATGTGAAAAAGTGCTCGTTTGCGATATAATCCGTAAAGCTATGACACCATTCAATAACTACACAACGAAGGCGAAAGAAGCGATCCATCGTGCGCATCAGCTTGCGGTGGAGCGAGGTCATAACCAGGTTTCAACGCTGCATTTGTTTGCGGCGCTCCTTACACAGGAAGAAACGATGGTTGTGCCCATGCTCGAGCAGGTGGAGATTGATGTCACACATCTCACCGATTCTGTTCTCGAACTTATCGAGGGCACTGCCGGTTCAACTGCAGTTTCTCCGTCCTTCCAGCTCTATCTCACACCCGAGCTCGTTCGGGTATTCGAGGCGTCTCCACGTATTGCGGCTTCCTTCAATGATCAGTTTGTTTCTCCGGAACACCTCTTGCTCGCGATTGCGGAGCACCCGGGCCCGGCTGCCGAAACGCTCTCGCGCTTCCGCGTGGATCGCACGGCACTTGCCCGCGTACTTACCGACATCAAAGAGGGCAAGATTCGTGGCGATGTAGACGACAGCAAGAAGGCACGCGCGCTTTCGCGCTTCGCCCGCTCGCTTACCGATAAGGCGCGCGAGAATAAAATCGATCCCGTAATCGGCCGCGACACGGAAATCACACGCGTAATTCAGATTCTTTCGCGCCGCACCAAAAATAATCCAATTCTTATCGGTGAAGCCGGTGTGGGTAAAACGGCGGTTGCCGAAGGCCTCGCATCGCGCATGGCATCCGGCGATGTGCCGGAATCACTTCGCGGCAAGGAGCTTGTGCAGCTCGATCTCGGCCTCCTCATTGCGGGCACCAAGTATCGCGGCGAATTCGAAGAGCGCCTCAAGGCAGTGATGAAAGAAGTGGAGCGCTCGGAAGGGAAGATCATTCTCTTTATCGACGAAATGCACACCATTGTGGGCGCCGGTGCAGCAGAAGGCTCCATGGATGCATCCAACATGCTTAAGCCCGCGCTTGCGCGCGGCGAGCTTCGCGTGATTGGCGCAACCACGCTGAAGGAATACCAGAAGCATATCGAACACGATCCGGCACTCACACGCCGCTTCCAGCCCGTGTACATCAACGAGCCGTCGGTCGACGACACCATCGCCATTTTGCGCGGCCTCAAGGAGCGCTACGAGCTCTTCCACGGCGTGCACATCACCGACGACGCCATCGTATCGGCAGTGCAGCTCTCATCGCGCTACATCACCGAGCGATTCCTCCCGGATAAGGCAATCGATCTCATCGACGAAGCATCATCAGCACTGCGCCTCTCGCTTGAGAACATGCCGCCGGCGCTTGAAGATGCGCACCGCAAGGTAACGCGCCTCGAAATTGAAAAGGAAGCACTCAAGAAAGAAGCAGAAGAGAGCGACGGCAAGGCGCGTGCGCGCGTGAAGACGATCGAGAAAGAGATCGCCGATCTGCGCGACTCAACACGTGAGCTTGAAACCAAGTGGAAGAACGAAAAAGATACACTCACCGAAATTAAGCGCGCAAAGGCCGAGCTTGAAAAGGCGCGCCAGGATGCAGACAACGCAGAAATTGCAGCCGATCTCACCAAGACCGCAGAACTCCGCTACGGCAAAATTCCGCACCTCGAAAAGGAAATTGAAACCGCAACCAAGCGCCTGAAGAAATTGCAGCAGACGCGCCGTGTGCTGCGCGAGGACATCACAGGTGAAGATATTGCCGGCGTCGTTTCGCGATGGACGGGTGTGCCGGTATCCCGCATGCTCGAAGAAGAAGCAGAGAAGCTTGCGCGCATTGAAGAAGAGCTCAAGAAGCGCATCGTGGGCCAGGATGAAGCGGTGCAGAAGGTGGCAGATGCCATCAAGCGCTCCCGCGCAGGCATTTCAGATCCGCACCGTCCGGTAGGATCATTCCTTTTCCTTGGCCCGACGGGCGTAGGCAAAACAGAGCTCACACGAGCGCTTGCAGAATTCCTCTTCAACAGCGAGAAGTCGCTCATTCGTGTCGACATGTCTGAGTACATGGAGAAGCACTCGGTCTCAAAGATGATCGGCTCTCCGCCGGGATACGTGGGCCACGATGAAGGCGGGGGCCTTACCGAGCTCGTTCGTCATCGCCCGTATTCGGTCATTCTTTTTGACGAAATCGAAAAAGCACATCCGGAGGTATTCAACGTGCTTCTCCAGGTGCTCGATAACGGCCGTCTTACCGACGCAAAGGGCCGCACCGTTAATTTCAAGAACACGGTCATTATCATGACCTCGAACATCGGCGCCGAACACATCGATAAGATGTCGAGCCTCGGCTTTGGCAGCGGCTTGGGTGTAACGGAAGGCGAGCGCTACGAGAAGGTGAAGGAAAAGGTGAACGATTCCCTCAAGGATTACTTCCGCCCGGAATTCCTCAATCGCCTCGACGACGTGGTGCTCTTCAACATCCTCTCAACGGAATCAATCCGTGACATCGTGCGCATGCAGGTGGACATCGTGGCGAAGCGCTTGGAAGACAAGCACATCAGCCTCGTGCTCACCGACGCCGCGCTCGATTACCTCGGCCGCGAAGGCTACAGCGCACAGTACGGCGCACGCCCACTCAAGCGCCTCATTCAAGCCAAGATCCTCACGCAGGTTGCCAACTTCATGGTTGCCCGCGGTGTAACGGAAGGCGGCCAGGTGAAGGTGGATGTGAAGGACAACGAATTTGTCTTCGATGTTCGCAAAGGTCCGGAGCGCGCTCCGCGCACTGCCTCAGCCCGCGCTGCATCACGCGCATAATCGCTCACACATGTGCACACAAACTCCCGCCACCTGGCGGGAGTTTGTGTATAGAGCTGCGGGGCACCGGTTCGTGCGAAACGCTTCATATGTGGGCCTTCATTCGAGGGCTACAA
>CAZVMJ010000054.1:0-5246 GCA_964628005.1 uncultured Candidatus Saccharibacteria bacterium
GTGTGGAGCCCTATTTTACCGCTTCGGAACCAGCTCTACGCGGCCGTTGGTGGAACTTGCAACCAAATCGGTCGGGACTGTCTGCTCCTCGGGTACCACCGCCTGTGCAGCGGAAGCAGCCTGCGCACTTTGCGCGGCACTTGCCTGCGCAATACTTTCTGCCTGATCCGTCAGGCTGTTGAGTGAGGCAAACGCCCACCCGAGTACAAGCACACCCACGACCGCATATGATGCGTACGCGGCAATTGCGCGTCGTTCATGATGTGGCCGCTGTTTGAGATTGTCTATTTTCTCGAGCGTTCGTTGTACCACCATATTCCTATTATGCACCCAAAACGACAACTTCGTTCTTCTTACCCACTAAGTCGCGCGGCTTGAGTGTGAGTTTGTCTACCGGCTTGGTACCGTCGGCACCCGCCTCCTTGAGGAAGGTCTTGAGATTCTTTTCGTCGTAGAGAATCGGAATCACCACCTTGGCTTCCAGCTTGATCGCAAGCTTCTGCGCTTCTGCCGGCGTGAGCGTACCGTCACCGCTGATCGGGGTGATCAAAATATCCGGCGCGTCCATTTCGAGCACCTCAGCAGGCAAATCCATGTCGCCAAGCGCGCCGAGGTACAGAACCGATATGCCATCAAACTTGATGGAGTACACCGTATTGATCTTCCCCTCCTTGTCATAGAGCGATCCGGCAGGATATCCGGAAGCGGTAATTTCTTTTACCTCGTATTCTCCCGGGCCATAAATCACAAACGGCTGCTTATCGCCGCGCCCGGCCTCATCGGCGCCGTTCATATCTGCATGATTGAGCGATATGAATGCAACATCTGCGCCAAAGTTTGTTGCCTTAAAGTTTTTTGATTGCTTCGACACCGGGCCGAGAACGATGGCGGTGTCACCCGCGCTCGCGCGAATGCAGGAACCTTCATGGAATGTCAAAATCATGGGGCGCAGTATACCCCATGCGTTTCCAGGCTGAAATAGGAAAAAACCCCGGGATACCCGGGGTTGTTTAATCTTTGCGCTGATGGTGCGTATCGAGGTGCTCCTTGAGCGCATCGCGGATTTCCATGAGGAGTTTCTGATCCGCAGTCGGCTCCGGCTTTGTCTCCGGATTCTCCTCCTGCTTTCGCTCAAGACGCTTTCGCAGCGTCGTAATGAGCTTGAACATGAGGAAAATCGAGAGCGCAATGATGATGAAGTTGATCGTCACCTGCATGAAGTGGCCGTAGCTGATGACCACGCGGTCCGCGAGTGTATATTTGAGGCCCGAGAGGTCTTCAATGTTGCCGGTCGCAATCGAAATGAGCGGCATGAACACATCCGCGACAAGTGCGTTGGTTACGGCAGAGAAGGCGTTGCCCAAAATGACAGCCACCGCGAGATCGAACACATTCCCTTTTGCTGCGAACGCCCAGAACTCGCTCAGGAAGCCCCCGGCCTTGGTTTCGATCTTTTTGAGGTCCATAACCCGCTTCATGGTGGGGATACTAACACATCCTTGCATCGGTGGACCCTTCTATATATAGTGTCCACACCATTTATTAGTTAATGGTTGGGTTCATACTCCTCCTCAGATATCCCTCGGTAGCGTAAGGGGTGGAGCACCCGATCATCCACATACAATGGCAGAAAAAGAAGTTATTAAGGACGTCGAGGAAACCGACGTTGAGTTAGTTCCGGAGAAGAAGGGCCCGATGGCCGAACTGCTCCTCACGGCACCGAAAGTGCCGGTTATCGACGACGTCGTTGAAGGTCCGGTTGTTGCAATCGGCCGCGCACGCGTCTTCGTAGACCTGCACCCGTTCGGTACCGGTATCATCTACGGCCGTGAATACCTCTCGGCCCGCGAAACCCTCAAGAACGTCAATATTGGCGATCTCGTAACGGCAAAGGTTGTCGGCAACGAGAACCCGGAGGGATACATCGAGCTCTCGCTCCGCGAAGCTCGTCAGGCACTCATCTGGAATGAAGCTGAACAGGCTTCACAGAAGAAGACCGTCTTCGAGCTTCCGATCACGGATGCAAACAAGGGCGGCCTTATCATCAACTGGAACGGCATTCAGGGCTTCCTCCCAGCGTCCCAGCTCTCACCGGCACACTACCCGCGCGTTCCGGATGGCGACAAAGACAAGATCTTTACGGAGCTCAAGCGCATGATCGGCACCAAGCTTGAGGTCATGGTAATCACGGCAAATCCGAAGGAGCAGAAGCTCATCTTCTCTGAGAAGGGCGCAGGCACCTCGGAGCGCGCTTCCCTCGTGGGCAAGTACAACGTGGGCGATGTCCTCGACGGCGTTGTCACCGGCGCAACCGAGTTCGGCGTCTTCGTGAAGCTTGAAGACTCGCTCGAAGGCCTCGTGCACATCTCTGAAATGGATTGGGCACTCGTTGAGAACCCGAAGACTCGCTACAAGGTTGGCGAATCGGTAAAGGTGAAGGTTATCGAAATCAAAGACGATAAGGTTTCCCTCTCCATTAAGGCGCTCGTTGATGATCCGTGGAAGGCTGCAGCCGCCAAGTACAAGAAGGATCAGCAGGTGGAAGCAGTTGTCATCAAGTACAACAAGCACGGTGCGCTCGCATCGATTGAGGAAGGCGTTGCAGGCCTCGTACACATCTCGGAATTCGGCAGCGAAGACGAACTTCGCGCGAAGCTCGAGCTCGGAAAGGTGTATCCGTTTACGATCACCTTCTTCGAACCGAAGGAGCGCCGCATGACGCTCAAGCCGATTCAGTAATTCTGACGGCACAACTAAAAAGACCCGCTCTCGCGGGTCTTTTTAGTTGAACCGATTCATCGCAATCACCGGTCCTTCTGAGACAATTACATCAATAGCCTCACTGATCTGCTTGAATACCTTCTTTAACTCGGCAATCTCAGGCTCACGGAACCGCTTGAGAATGAAATCCTGGACCGCCTTCTCTCCCAGCGGCTTTTTCATCGTGCCGCCGGCTGTTTCTGGCGAGATACCCACTCGAATACGAGTAAACTTCTTCGTCTTTACCGAGGTTGCGATGCTCTCCACCCCCTTATGTCCGCCCGAGCCTCTATTAAAGGAGATCTTGATCTTCCCGAGGGGTAAATCGAGATCGTCGTACACGACAATAAGCCGCTCTGCGGCCTTTACGTTCTTAACGAGCTTTACGACCGCACTCCCTGACTTATTCATGTAGGTATTGGGCAGTAAAAGGGCTACGAGTGTGGTTTTTACCGTCGTACCGGTGGTCAGCGACTGGGATTTCTTATCTTCTTTCCACTGCGGAGCCCCTGCGCTCTTTGCGTACTGCATGAGCGCCATACGCCCTGCGTTGTGCCGCGTATTTTCGTATTCTTCGCCCGGATTTCCGAGCCCAACCACAACCCATGCCATATGGGCGGCATCATACCACCGCCTAAAAAAATGAACGATACATGCTGTGCGTAAGAAAAATGAGTAATCCACAGAAAAAATTTTGAGAAAAAACTTTTTTAAGAGAAAATTTTGCGCACGAAAAAATTTTCTGAAAATTTTTCAGAAAAAATCATGTTCAGCGACGACAAATACTTTGTGTCAACGGCACATGCGGAGTATGATGCGCGCACATGAAATCCGTTGGATGTGGTTCTGATGGAAACGTACTCATGCAGAGGACACTTTCGCTATGAATGAAGTCCTAAACACAGAAGGCAACGGCTCGCCTCAGCCGACTGTTGCAAATCAAATCCCGAAGCAGTCAGATTCCGGATCCATTACGTCGCTGCTGTTGTACACAATCGTAGCGCTCTCACTCGCCTTCTTCATTCGCTTCTTTATTGCAGCACCGTACGTCGTATCCGGAGCATCTATGGTGCCGGCGTTCTTCGATTATCACTACCTGATCATCGATCGCGTTACGTACGACTTCTCTCCTCCGCATCGTGGCGACGTTATCGTCTTCGATTTGCCACAAGATACGACGCGCGCACTCATTAAGCGCGTCATAGGCCTCCCGGGAGAGACGGTCATCATTGCAGGCAACGATGTAAAGATTGTGAACGAGGCAAACCCGGATGGCTTTGTGCTCAGCGAACCGTACCTTGATCCAAATAATCTCGGTGGTCCGTCAAACATGAGCGTGAAGCTCGCACCGGGCCAGTACTTCGTGCTCGGCGACAACCGAAAAGTATCTGCGGATTCCCGCACGTGGGGCATCCTTCCCGAAGAAGACATTGTCGGACGTGCCGTACTGCGACTCTTTCCCTTCAACATGATTGGCGCCCTTCCGGGTCAGGCCAGGTACGAACAAGACTCTTCCATTACAAATGATAATTCATAGACCTGCGCTATGATCAGAATGAAAGACACGGGACACGCAAATACTGCGGAGTTTCTTCAGAATGCGATTCGCATCGCGGAATATTACGGATTTGTACCACTCGATGAAATGAAGGCACAGCCGCGTGAAAAGGATGAAGCGGCGCGCAAACTTCAGAAGGAAAAGAGTGAGACTGAAATTAATTTCGCACGACGCGATGAGCGCGCGCTTGCATCCGTTGCAAAACGCGCCGTATCAGTGGCACGTACCCTTCCGGGCGGCACATTGCTTGCATGGCGCACAGCACAGGCACAGGGCGATCGCCCCATGATGTCGCTCGAGCTGCACGTTCTTGGCTCACAGTCAGCAATCGCTGAAGCTATTCTCCTTGTCGTTGCAAACACTATTGCACAGGAGAGCGGAATCAAAGATCGATACCTCTCCATCAATAACATCGGCTCACACGAATCCTCGAATCGTTTTGTGCGCGACATCGGTTCGTACCTGCGAAAACACATTGAATCGATCTCACCCACGCTTCGCCCGCGCGCTGCCACTGATCCGCTTGGCACATTGGTGCAGCTCATTGAAAAAGGCCATCCGGCAACGCCGCGTGCGCCGCAATCAATGGAATACCTCACCGAAGAAGAACGCCGTAAGTTCTGGGATCTGCTCGAATACCTCGAAGTATTCGGTCTTCCGTACGAACTCTCGCCGCACGTACTTGGCTCGCGTGATTGCTGGGCACACTCGCTCTACGAAATCTCAACCAACGATGAGGAATCAGGTGCACGAATCGGGCTCGCCTTTGGTGGCCGTTACGACCCGCTGGCGACACGCTTTGCCGCTCGACACATCCCTGCTGCAATGATCTCCATTGCATGTGAAGTGAAAGGCAAGTCGACGTTCAAGCGTGAAAACCGCGCAATGCCCTCGATCTACTTCGCACACTTGGGTCCCGAGGCACGCC
>CAZVMJ010000055.1:0-5212 GCA_964628005.1 uncultured Candidatus Saccharibacteria bacterium
CGACACCGACCACGACGCATCACGAATGATGGCCTTGTCGTAGGTGCCGTGACGCATGGCTTTGAAATCACAGTCGCGCGACTGAGACGCCTGCCGAATCGCATCCATCGCCGCATCGAGCGGTGTCGATCCGACACCGATCGTGGAGTGGCCGCTCCGGCAGTACATGCCGATCACCCACTCCGTGCTCGCACGCGCGACGCACCGACCATTGTGAAAGCCGCGCTGCGCGAGAATGCGCTCGCACGTTGCGATCACATCTTGAATGGCGCCGGCTTCCGAGTCCTTGAGGTACTGGAACGCATAGGCGTCTTTGCCGGGATGCGTGGAAACGGCAACCGCCGCCCACTTCTGCACCCCGTGTTGCGCATTCGCCGGCGTCGCGGCGAAGCCGAAGATGGTGAGTGCGACGGCAAGGAATGCCGAAGACAAATACCGCATGGTGTTTCTCCTCTCGTATTTCGGTCTAACCACCTGGTAAGACCGCCACCGTGGACGCTACGCGCCGCGGGGTGTGATGTCAATGAATACAAAACGTGACGGCCGCATGTCTTGACATAATGCCTCAATATGGTATTATAGCTTCCTAATAGATTTTTTAGAATTTTTGGGGTTAACTCACCCGCACAACTTCTATGGCAGACGCATCACATACCGAACTCCCGCGACCGGGCGCACCGCGCAAGCCCGGCGTCATTGCCAATATCCTCGCCATCATTGGATTCATCATCCTTATTATCATTGTGCTCTGGGGCCTCCTTCATTTGATCTCGCTCACCACTCCGTGGATCACCGGCATGTTCACTTCAAAGAACAATGCCTCCATCACCGTTTCCGCACCGTCGGACGTGACGGCAGCTACGGCACTTCCGCTTTCGTGGAAGCATACGCCGACGGAGCGCGGCACCTACGCACTCATGTACCAGTGCACTGAAGGACTCTCGATGACAATCGGCACGACAAAGATTCCGTGCGGTGCCGCATACACACTCGGCAACGCAACCGGTTCAGCAACCGTAATTCCGACGCTCTCCGGAAAGAAGTCGGTCGCTGCAAACATCTCGATTCTTTTCATTCCGAGCGCTGCAGGCACCACGGGTCCGGCAGCTTCAGGTAACACCGTCGTAACCGTGTCGACAGAATCCTCTACTACAACACCGAAGCCAGCTACACCGGCGGTCGTACCGTCGACGCCTGCAACACCGAAGCCAAGTACTCCGGTTGTAACAACGCCAAAGCCGACAACGCCTGTCGTGTCGACCCCGAAGCCGGTCTCACCTGCCGATCTCAAAGTGACGATCGTTGCAGTCGGTGTGATTGATCCGTACACCGGCGCATTCGTGCAGCGCGCTGCGTATTCACCAAACGAAACAGCAGCTGTGCAGTTCGACATTCAGAATGTGGGCGGCTCACACACGGGCAGCTACACCTTCGAAGCACAGATCCCTACGTCGCAGCCGTACACGTATTCCTCTCCGGTGCAGCCATCGCTCGCCCCGGGATCCCATGTGGTAAACACCCTGCGCTTCTCGCCAGCAGTGGGCGGCACGTTCTCAGTGAATGTCTATGGAAATGATGCAAACCGCACCAACAACTACGCATCGCAGTGGGTAGCGGGCGCACCAATGCAGTACCCAACCTATCAGTATCCGTCGTATCAGTATCCGTATCAGTACTAATTAGTGCGACATACAAAAAAGAAAAGCGGGCGCAAGACAGCGCCCGCTTTCTCTTTGTGCGACATGAATCATATAGCGGTGAGCTTACGCGTAACCTCGCGCACCTCATCGATGCCATGAAACCACCCAACATCCACGGTGCGTCCCGTTTCCGGGTCTTGTATGGTTCCAACCGCATGCAAAATCCCTACGAGATTTCGCTTGTCGTTCTTAGCCATATACACGGCAGAACCCGACATTCCGCTTCCCGGTCTTCCCTGCGGACCTTCATGGGCCTCTCCCGGAGGCAACGCAATCATGAACGATCTTCCAACAAGCTTGGCTGCCTCCTTTTGAGTCGGAAGCATTTTTGCCGCGATCGCCGGATTGAGCCTGAGCGCAATTGATGCGTACGTCTTGTACCCACCTGCGCCGGCCGTCGCATCAGGATCAATACCTTCGACCGTGACGAATGAGCCGTGGATATGCTCGTTCGAGAGATACAGATCGTCGGTAACGATTTGATCGACGCGCCCCTGCAGGGGGCCAGGCCTGCCGATGAGCGTGAGATCCAGCTCACCATCAATCGTGTATGGCTTGTTGTCTACCATGTTACGCACATGGGATGCCGTGAGGAACCAAGCCGAGCTACGGAAGAAGATTCCGTTTGCATATCGGCCCTGTTCGGGACGAAAAAACGGACGCTCATTCGTTCTGCCCGATGTCGTCCAGTTCGCGGTACGCTTCGTGTACGCGTCGTATCCGTAACATATTTGGACACTGTTGCGCACGCGCTCACTGCCGCTGTCATACTTTGTGCCGAGCAGCAGATCCGGATTGATGGGTGTCTGCAAAGCACGCAGAACCTGCACCACCGGCCTATCGCCTTTTCCGTCGAGTGCCTCGCGCACGCTTTGCGAGCGCGCAAAAGCGCTTAGTCTTGAAATAGTTTCATCAAGCAGCCGTTCACGGCGCTTGATGTCGTCGACGGAGACGAGTCGCACATCTGCGGCTTCAGCTAGATCCTTTCGCAGCGCGAGTGGAACTGCCGAAAACGCAGCGGTAGCCGCCATCCGCCGAAGCAGAAGACGACGCTCAGGAGAAGCAGGCGCTTCACTTTCGGTCTTCGCGCCCCTTTCGGTTTTGCGGAGACCCTCAAACATACGATCCATGATAAGCCTCCTTACGTGGACTATGGACTGCATTCAGCATACCAAAACCCGTGATGAACGCTACATGAGAGCGTTCACACGAATATTCATACGGAAATCCGATATTCTGTGATCCAAAAAAGCCACTCGATTTAAATATCGAGTGTAGCTTCTTTTGCGTGGCTTTGAATGAATGATTTACGCGCCGGTACATCGGTACCCATAAGCATATCAAAGACTATGTCGGCATCGACGGCATCTTCAATCGTAACCTGCTTAAGTATGCGTCGCGCAGGATCCATGGTTGTCTCCCACAATTCGTCCGAGTTCATCTCACCGAGACCCTTGTATCGCTGCACGGAAATCTTTGTGGCTTTCTTCTTTGCCACCTCTTCAGTTTCGATCTCTTCGCTATTTTCGTCTGATCCTTCTTCCGCTTCAATCGGTGTTTCCTGGCCGGCGTACTTCACGCGCTCCGCATCGGAATATGCGTAGTAGATCTCCTTACCTTTTCGGATCTTGAAGAGCGGTGGCTGTGCGATGTAGAGGTATCCGCCGTCTACCACCGGGCGGAAGTGGCGATACATAAGCGTGAGCAAGAGTGTGCGAATGTGTGCGCCGTCCACGTCTGCATCTGTTGCGATGATGATCTTGTGATAGCGCAGCTTCGTAATATCGAAGATGTCGCCGATTGCCGTACCGAGTGCAACAACGAGATTCTTGATCTGTTCCGATGCAAGCATCTTATCGAGACGAGCTCGCTCGATGTTGAGGATCTTTCCGCGCAGCGGAAGAATCGCCTGCGTGCGGCGATCGCGTCCCATTTTTGCCGTACCACCTGCCGAATCTCCCTCCACAATGAAGAGCTCAGATTCTTCGGCCGATTTTGTCTGGCAGTCGGCAAGTTTGCCCGGGAGCGTCATGCCATCGAGGGCACCCTTGCGAAGAATGGAATCCTTCGCGGCCTTCGCGGCCTTTCGCGCCTTCATCGCGAGCGTAATCTTTGCAATGATCGCGCGCGCCTCGTCTGGGTGCTCTTCGAGGAACATGTTAAACGCTTCACCAAATACCGATTCCGTTGCGCCGCGCGCTTCTACGGAGCCAAGCTTTCCTTTCGTCTGTCCTTCAAACTGAATTTCAGCGAGCTTCACAGACACCACTGCCGTGAGACCTTCGAGTACGTCGTCGCCGGTGAAGTTATCGCTGTCTTTGCCGCCACCATTCTTTGCGTTCAAGGTGCGCGTGAGCGCCGTTTTGAAACCGGTGATGTGCGTACCTCCTTCCGGGTTGTAGATGTTGTTCGCAAAGGCGGAGATGCGCGACGAGATGTCGTCTACGTATTGCAGCGCCACTTCCACCTGCACACCATCAACCTCTTTCTCAACATAGAAGATTGTTTTGTGTACTGCTTCGAGATGGTGATTCTGGAAGCCAACAAGCGAGCGCAAGCCGCCTTCAAAGTAGAACGAGAACGACGGCGCATCGAGACCAAGCTCGCGCAAATAAAACACGCTCGTATGATCAACCTTCCCCACTTCGCGCAAATCGTACAGCGCAATACGCAACCCCTTCACAAGGTAGGCTTGCTGACGCATGTGATTCACGATGCGATCCCAGTTGTATTCAATCGTTTGGAAAATAGTCGGATCTGCCTGGAACACGGTGATGGTGCCGTGCGCCTTCGACTTTCCGATCTGCTTCACTTTCGCCACCGCTTTGCCACCATTTTTGTATTCCTGCACATGCTGACCGCCTTCGCGGTGTACCTCTACACGTGCGTACGTGGAAAGCGCGTTTACCACCGATGCGCCCACGCCGTGGAGACCACCGGATACCTTGTATCCTTCGCCGCCGAACTTACCGCCGGCATGCAGCGTAGTCATGATCGTTTCGAGTGCCGAAACTTTTGTCTTCGGATGGATGTCTACCGGGATACCGCGGCCGTTGTCGGCAACACGCACCATGTTGTCTGGAAGCAATGCAATTTCAATATCGTTTGCAAAACCACCCATCGCTTCGTCGCGTGAGTTGTCGAAAATTTCCCAAATAAGGTGGTGCAAGCCATCAGGACCGGTGGTTCCGATGTACATGCCCGGTCGTCGGCGTACCGCCTCCAACCCTTCCAGCACTGTAATGTCCGATGCTCCGTATGAGCCTGTCTTTGCTTTCTTTTCAGCCATAAATTAGTTGCCTGAGTATATCAAGATAAGTACCCGGTGCACAGGCATTATGCAACGATTTTCAGGGCTTAAAATCGTCACTTTTGGGCACAGGGTGGGTATAAAGGCGCCCCGTCTCACGCTAGCGGATTTCGTACCCAGAAGCCTTCAGGGTGTCGTGCACTCCCGTCATGATGGCGTTTACCTCGTCGTCCGTGAGGGTCTTCTCAAACGACTGAAACAC
>CAZVMJ010000056.1:0-5096 GCA_964628005.1 uncultured Candidatus Saccharibacteria bacterium
CCCGCCGTTTTACCCGCAAGCACCCGCATCAGGTCCAACCCAGCCGGCATCAAATCCGAGTAGCGGGAACAATGGGATTATGGGCGGACTCACCTCATTCCTCAGTGGCCTTGCAAAAGGCTTCCTTGGTTCTGCGCTTCAGTCATCACTCGGTGGTCAGGGGCAAACATGTCCAACGGATCCAAACGCGTACGCGCAGTATCAGCAGCAGTACAACTATCAGCTGCAGCTCTACAACCAGCAATTGCAGCAGTACAACTATCAGCTCCAAATGCAGCAGTACAACGGATATACCGGCGCGACACCGTACCCGCCAACCCCGCCCGTTCCATGCCAGCCGGGGACCGGGCAGAATGGCGGTATCGGAAGCGCGAACGGCACATCTGGTACGAATGGTACGAATGCGACGTGTCCGCAAGCAGGCGCCATGCCGAACGCACAGTCGTGCTCGTTCGGTACGTGGCAGCAGAAGCCAATTGCGCTCTCTTCAGGTCTTGTATGTCCGGTGTGGCAGTGTGTTGCTTCAAATACCGGCCAGGCACCGACGGCGCTACTTACGTGTGATCCGCTGATTGCAGAAAACAACACCACCATACAGATGTCGTTCTCGTGCACAAACGCGGCATCGAGTACCGGCTTTGGCTTCTCAACGGGTGGTGCAATATCCGGTATTACGTCGGCAATCATTTCAAATCCGCCGGCCACGGCTTCCGGTATTAATTACGTACTCCGCTGCGACAATGGTGCTGCTACTGCGGCATCGCAGTGCACCGTGCAGATTGCGCGGCCGTCGCTCATTGTGCGTGCGCAGCCGGCGTCGGTTTTGATGGGCGCGACAACAACCATTGGCTGGACATCCAGCGCAATGAAATCGTGCATGGTTTCCAGTGTTGATCAGCCTGATTTTACTGATCGTAATGAATCAGTGACCACCACAAGCGGTGTTGCGGTTACTTCACCGATCACTGGTAACACCACCTTTAACGTGACATGCCTCACGCAGACGGATCGCATTGTGTCACAGGATGTAACGGTTACGGTACAAACACCGGGGACTGTTTCGTCTTCCATCGATAACCGTACGAACGTGCCGCGCGGAACCGTTGCAACCGTACAGTGGAGTTTCCCGGATGCGCCTGATACGTCGGCGGTATCGCTCTGGCTTGTGGATACAGAAAGTGGTCAGGTGGTTGCAGTCATAGCAGGCAATAGAGCGCGAACAGGAAGCTACCAGTGGAGCATTCCGTTTGCGGATGAGCCTTGCGACCTTAATTCATCGCGCGTGTGTGGCACCGATCTTGCGCCTGGAAAGGCGTACCTTATTCAGGCTGCTTCGTACACACCGGCAAATGCGGGCCTCGGACAGTTTGCCGATCCGTCACTTCCAGAACCGACGTATCTTGAAAAGCGTCTGACGCGCACGTTTACGATCGGGCTGTAAGGCCCCCTCAAGACAAAACGCCGCCCCAGAAGGGCGGCGTTTTGTCTTTGTGCTCCCGGCAGGAATCGAACCTACATCGCATCCTCCGCAAGGATGTATCCTATCCATTGAACGACGGGAGCGGCACGGCTGACTGCCGAAATGTACCACGTTTTTTCTGTTTGAAAACCTATCCCCGTGATCAACATTGCGAAACCATCAGTACGACGCGATGATAGGGAAATGAGAGTGTCTCAATCGGGGACATCGGTCCTTGCATCTCTTGTCTTTGTGGCGCTTTTTGTACTGCTCATTTCGAGCTATCGCCTCATAACGCCGTCCTCGCTTCCAAGTCAATCAGCCGCCGTTTTAAGCGCGCTTTCAGAGGGAGAGGAGGTGGTTGCGGTTCCTGAGACATGCAATGCCGGCGACGTATTTACCGTGAACGTGGAAGGGAATCACTCATCGATCTCGCAGCTCCGTTGCTATGTGTCGGATCCTGAAACGGGGGCACTTATGCCGGGGCCCGATATATCGAAGCCGGGTTGCGCCATTACCGATACAAAATCATGCATCGTTCGGTATTGCCCGCCAAGTAGCATGGTGACGCGAAGCGGCATGTGCATTCAGTTTGCCCAGTGCGATCCAGCGGCGCAGAGCAGCTGTCTGCGCGGGGTTGTGCAGAACATGCTCGCGCCTGTGCAGGCCGCAAACATTCTCGCGGCGCGTCTCATCGATTTGGGCGGCGCCACACAGGCGGAATCCTCCGATGGAGCAGTGTCGGTTGCGCTTGCATCAATCCTTACGCCATCGGCTGCACGGGAAATTGCGGCAGTTATCGAAGCGACCGGGCAAGCTGCAGGTGACACGCGCGTAAACGCATTTAAAGATCTGGCGGAGTCGATAGTTGATGCAGGAGTCGATACTGGTATTGACCCTGTGGCGGCGCTTTCATGTCAGCCAATGTCGGTGGATCCCGGTATGAAAATCACCATTGCCTATGGCTGTGCGCAGGCACAGCTCATTGCAACAAGAGGATTTTCAACCAATGGTCGTTTGTGGGGTGCGACTGAGGAAGAGATTGCCTCAACGACTGGCAGCGGTTCTCGGCGATTCTCCCTCACGTGCAGTAATGGCAATCGTATCGATACGGCGTCGTGCGAAGTCGGTATCGAGAAGCCATTTCTTCTGACCGCCACGAATCCGGCCGGTCCAAATGGTCTTGCAACTTTTAGTTGGCTCAGTCGCGGTGTTGATTCGTGCACGATGACGACCGACAATCCGCGCTACGAGCGAGCTCTCGCTGTCGCGCCTGGCTCTGCGGGCGTTATCCGATTCTTTCCAGCGCGGATCGATACCAATATCACTATGGAGTGTGTCACGCGAGGGGGCCATGTGATTCGCGCGAGCGAGCGCGTACCAAAGGTAAACTAAATTCCAATGTAGGAAAGAATTTTGTGTGAGAGCGGCTCTCGCATTGGAACCTCTTCCGCGTGCTCTTTCATGAATGCGCGCACAAGGGCCGGATCAATGTCGTGAATCGGGATGATGAGATTAGGTGAGAGAAATTTCACCGTATCGATAAGAAGGAGCGGGTGTCCGTCATGCTCGTCCTCAACCCAAAATGAAATAATTTCATCGTAGCGGTGCAAAACGCCGTCAATGCGGATGCCGCGAACTGAAATTTCAAAGGTAGAAACAGTCGGGGTGTGCCGCGCAAGGAGGGCAATCGTGCTCGCGGCGAGTATGAGTAAAATGGCGAACAATACGTTTGAAAGCAGAATGGCTGTTACGGCCGCGCAGCCCGTCGCGATTGCGAGCGCCCAAAACCAGTCCGCTCCGCGTTCAATATGCTCGTGTTCGTATGCGCTCCAGCGCAAGACGACCGTATGATCCTGCATCATGACGGTTATTGTATCACTGAGACATGCACGATTCTCAAACACGTGCTACAACTGCGTACACGGAGGGATGGCAGAGTGGTCTATTGCACCTGTCTTGAAAACAGGAGTCTCGCAAGGGACCGTGAGTTCGAATCTCACTCCCTCCGCATGAAGTCAAAAAAGGCGCCCTCAGGCGCTTTTTTGATTGCGAAGGTGGCCCTTTGGCGGAATCTCCGTACACTGTGGCGATGCAAACCTTCTCGGGCGTTGTGATTCGCGGCTCTCAGCGCGCGGCCAGGCTCGGTTTTCCAACCATCAATATTGTCTGCGATTCAAAGGATATTAGTGGCATATATGCAGCGCGCGCCGTGGTGAATGGTGTTTCTCATATTGCCGCTGCGTTTTATGTTCCCGAGCGTCCCGTGCTCGAAGCACATCTTATTGATGGGACAGGGGACCTGTACGGCATGTCGGCGGATATAACGCTCTACAAGAAAATTCGTGACAATAAACCGTATGAATCAGACGAGTCGCTTCGAACTTTGATTGCTTCCGATGTGGCCGCTGTTCGTGCATACTTTGCACACCTATGAACACACTCAAACAATCAATGGCTGTCTTTGGCCCCGCGCTGGTCTTTTTTGCGGCAATGTTGTGGGCAACCGATGCGCCGTTTCGATCACATCTCACCGCGGACCTCAGCTCTTCATTTATAGTTCTCGCTGAACATGCGGTAAATCTGCTCTTTGCGCTTCCGATCCTTTTTGTATACCGCGCAGAACTTGCACGCTTTACGCGGCGAGATTGGCTCGCGGTGCTCGCAATCGCCGTGGGAGGATCCGCGCTCGCTTCAATTGCGTTTACACAGTCGTTCCATTATGTAAACCCGTCCGTAGCGATCCTGCTCCAGAAAGTGCAGCCGCTCATTGCGATTACACTGGCGGCAATTTTTCTGAAAGAACGCCTGAATCGTTTCTTCTGGGTATGGGCAATCGGCGCCATCGCCGGCGCGTATCTCATTAGTTTTCCGACACTCGTGCCGCGTTTGTACGAAGGGGAGGCGTTTAATCCGAATACGCTCGGCGTGCTGTTCGCTTTACTTGCGGCTTTTTTGTGGGGCGCATCCACGGTGCTTGGAAAGTATGTGTTGCGCACGAGCTCATTCCAAACGCTGACCGCGTTGCGGTTTAGTGTTGCGTTTGTATTCCTGTTTCTCCTGGCGTCAGCGCAGGATCAGATGCCGCCGCTGAACACTGTCACTACAACGGACTGGCTCTATATCGCCATTGTTGCGCTCGTTTCCGGAGTCGCGTCGCTCTCAATTTATTACTACGGCCTCCAATATACGAAAGCGTCCATTGCCACCATCGCTGAGCTCGGGTTTCCGCTCGCGGCGGTTTTTGTAAACGCCTACTTTATCGCGACATCAGCGGCTGCGGGCACATGGCTTGGGTTGTATCCGGGGCAGTGGGTGGGAACGCTCATCCTACTCTCGTCGCTCTACATGTTGAGTCGAGTAAACAGCGAGTCACCGGCAACCGCATGAGGCGCGTCATGGTTTTTGGAACATTCGACATGCTCCACGAGGGGCATCTCAATATGTTTCGTCAGGCTCGCGCGCTCGTTACGGATCCGCAGCTCATTGTTTCCATTGCGCGCGATGCCTCTGCCGAGCGTGTAAAGGGGTATCGCCCGAAACATTCAGAATTAGACCGTCTGAAAGCGGTGGAGGCATGCGACCTTGTGGATGAGGTTGTACTGGGGGATGCGCAGGGCTTTATCGAGCATATTGT
>CAZVMJ010000057.1:0-5081 GCA_964628005.1 uncultured Candidatus Saccharibacteria bacterium
GTCCCAAGACTTCCGGACGTTCTCCCTTACAGCCTTCGGATCTGAGCCTGAGTAGGCGGATGCGAGTGCGGTGGCGCGTGTCTTGTACGCGTCCGCGGTTGCCGCAGCCTGCGTAGCAGCCGCAGCTGAGAGCGATGTTTCGCGCGCTTGAACGGCTGCGCCGACGCACATGACATCAGCGGTCGTCACGAGGCGTGTCGTCGAAGCCGGTCGCTCGCGGTCGGGCTGACGATTTTCTCGATTAATAGCAGCGCCGGTAGATGATCCGGCAATCATGAGTGAGCCGATTGCGGCTGCAAGCCATTCTTTAACCATATAAACGTTATTGATGAGTGCGCGTAACTCGCGCGTACATAAAGTGTAGCGCTGTCTATGAGCGATACGATACAGGGTGTGAATAGTGCGCGTTGGGGCCGCTATACTGCCAGTGTGGCTATCTACCGACCGGTGCATGCTGACACCGATATACCCGATACATTTCCATGGGCACATTCTGCTGCCGACGTGCTTGAGCGTCTCAAAAGTACTGAGGAAGGCATTCGTGAAGACGAGGCGATTATTCGCGCACAGACCTTTGGCCCAAATGAATTTCGACGGCGTAAGAAGACGCATGCAGCCACCATTCTCGCGGAGCAATTTGCGAGCCCCTTGATTTTTATACTCATCGGGGCGGCGATTCTCACCACTATTCTCAATGAGTGGGTTGAAACAATCGTCATTGTGCTCGCGGTGCTGGTGAATGCGGCACTTGGTTTTTTCCAAGAGTACCGGGCGGAAAATACATTGGAGCGTCTTGAGGTGTATATGAAAGATCGCGCGCGCGTAATTCGCGGCGGCATAGAGCACGAGATTGATTCGGTTTTCTTGGTACCGGGGGATATTGTACGTCTCTCGTTGGGTACTCGAGTACCTGCAGACGTACGGCTTATTTCTCACAACAGCTTTGCCGTCGATGAATCATTCCTAACGGGTGAATCACTGTCCGTTTCAAAGCACACGGATGTGGTTTCAGAGGGTGCACCCGTCGCCGATCGTACAAATATGGCGTTTGCTGGCTCACTCGTGGTGGAGGGTTCCGCTACCGCTGTAGTTGTTGGTACCGGTGAGCATACTGAAATAGGTCGTATCGCGGAGCTGGTGAGCGCAACTGGTGATGAGCAGACGCCGCTGCAAAAATCGCTTTCAAAACTCGCATGGCTGATTTTTGCCGGTGTCTCAGTCATTGTTGCAGGCCTCTTTTTCCTCGGTATTTCACGCGGCGAGCCAATTTTAGAAATGCTCTTGCTTGCAGCTGCAACCGCAATTGGTGCCGTACCGGAAGCGTTGCCGATTGCGCTGACGGTTATCCTCGCTGTCGGTGTGGAGCGTATTGCTGCACGTCGCGGCATTATGCGTTCGCTTTCTGCCGCAGAAACGCTCGGTTCTACGACGGTTGTCATGACTGACAAAACGGGCACGCTCACGCAGGCGAACATGCAGGTAACAGGTATTCTTACCCGTACGGCACTGCTTCGCGGCGATGCATTTCGTGCAGAGCTCGGACACGATGAGCGTACGATCCTCTCGGACGCCCTCATAGCAACAGAGACTATTGTAGAGAATCCGGAAGAGGATCAGAAGGAATGGCGCTTTATAGGGCGCCCGCTCGAAGCGCATATCGGAATGGCGGCCCACGCGGCCGGTTTAGATGTTATTGCGCTCACGAAGGAGCGACGCGTAACGCTTTTGCCATTTAACTCGTCAAACAAATTTGCCGTGGCACATGACGCCCGAAGCACACACAATATTATATTTGGTGCGCCGGACATTCTTTTGCAAAAATCGGATATATCAAAAGACGACTACATTGCGCTCGAAGCAAAGATTTCGAACCTCAGTGAGCAGGGTAAGCGGCTTGTTGCGGTAGCGCGTATTCCCGCAGAGAGACATACAAACTATTCAGAAATTTCCGATGCCGAGTTTCTCGGTGTTATTGTGCTCTACGATCCAATTCGCCCGGAGGCGAAAGATGCGGTGCGTCGCATTGAGCGGCATGGAGCACGCGTTGTGATGTTAACTGGTGACATGAAAGGGACCGCGATTGCTATTGCGCGCGAACTTGGCTGGGACGTTTCGCCTGCAGCAGTCCTGACCGGTGATGAGATACGACAGCTTTCGGACACTGAGCTGATGGCTCGGCTGCCGGATATTCGAATCTGTGCACGCGTGACGCCGGAAGATAAGTTGCGTGTTGGATTGCTCTATCAAAAGCGTGGGGATGTCGTAGCGATGACCGGCGATGGGGTAAATGATGCCCCTTCACTGAAGGCGGTGAATATTGGTGTGGCGCTCGGCTCTGGTACTGATGTAGCAAAAAGTGCAGCTGATTTGGTGTTGCTCGACGATAATTTTGAAACAATAGTGCTTGCGATTGAAGAGGGGCGCCGCATCATTTCAAATATTCGAAAGACGTTTGTATATCTCATGTCGAACTGTCTCGATGAGGTGTTCCTTATCGGAGGATCACTCATCTTGGCGCTCCCGCTGCCACTTTCGGCAATTCAAATCATTTGGGTCAATTTTTTCACGGGATCGTTCCCGGCACTTGCGTACGCGTTTGAGGAGAACCGTGAATCATCTGATGAATATGCCCTTGGTGCGATCTTCAACACCCAGGTGCAGGTATTAACGGTTGGCGTGGGTGTCCTGACGTCGTTCCTACTTTTTGCCTTTTACGCCCTCATGCTCTCGTCTGGTGTCGCACTCGAGATTGCACGCACCGTTCTTTTCTACTGTTTTGCGAGCTACATTCTTGTTGTTGCGTTTTGTTTTAAAAGCTTGCATAGGCCGCTCTTCACCTATCCGCTCTTTGATAACCGCGCGCTCAACTGGGGTATAGCAATTGCTGCCGTTTTGCTTGTGGCATCCATCGCCGTTCCGCTCCTGCGCGATTTGCTCGACATTGTGCCGCTCTCATGGCTCTGGATCGGCGTGGTATTTGGATGGCTGGCATTTAATGTGCTGATTGTGGAAGTGGCGAAGTACCTGGCGCGGCGGTGAGACGACGACTCACGGTGGTATTTGGGCTCTTCCGCACACGAGGTATACTTTTCATATGAACGGAGGCAACACCCAGCACTATTTTCTCCTCGCTCTACTTGCGGGCGCTGCGTATGTGGCGTTTCTGATAATGCAGCCGTTCTTTGCCCCTGTAGCACTGGGTGCGGTGTTTGCTGTGGTGCTGCAGCCGGTCTATCGGTGGATTCTGCGCCGTGTGCACAATCGTGAATCGCTCGCCGCGCTCGCAACGCTCGCTGTTAGCGTATTCGTTGTCTTGATACCAATCCTCTTTGTTTCGCTTCAGCTGCTGAAGGAAGCCCAATCGCTGTATACATCTATCGGCGAAGCAGACACGCAGCGCGTGTTTGTTCAGTGGGTGGCGCAAACAGGGCCGCGGCTCGACGCGTATATTCCAAATGCGAGCGCATCGCTGCGCGAGCTTTCCACCAGCGTTGATGACTATGCGCGCCAGGGAGCGTCGTGGCTTTTGCTCAATATCGGATCGGCATTCTCAAGCGTTGCAGCGCTCTTTTTGGATCTATTTCTTTTCTTCGTCACGCTCTATTATTTGCTTCGCGACGGACGATCGCTTCGCGATTACCTTATTAAGCTCTCGCCGCTAAAAGATAGTGACGACGCGCAGATCGTTCAGAAGCTGTCGCAGGCAGTGAACTCTGTCGTGAAAGGAAAGCTTGCCATTGCTGCAATACAGGGAGTTCTTGCGGGCGTTGGTCTCTCAATTTTCGGCGTACCAAATCCGGTAGTGTGGGGTCTTGTTGCGGTTGTCGTATCGCTCATACCGCCCATTGGTACCGCGCTGGTGTTGGTTCCCGCAATCGCGTATCTCGCGATCGCAGGGCAGGTGCCTGCTGCAATCGGGCTTGCTATCTGGAGTGCCGGCGTTGCGGTAATCGATAACGTGCTTGGGCCTGCGCTCATGAGCGGGGGCTCTGACTTGCATCCGTTGGTTGTTTTGCTTTCCGTGCTGGGAGGTCTTGCGTTGTTTGGTCCGGTCGGGCTTTTCCTCGGGCCGCTCGTTATGGCACTCCTCATTACACTCCTTTCACTCTATGGGTTTATTGTTGGTGCGAAGCGCGGGGGAATCGATGCGTAAGATTTTGCATCGGAATCGTCTCTATACATACACTAAGCTATGAATACTGTGCTCCGTACCTGTGCGATTGTAAGTGTGCTCGCGGTCATCGGCGGCGCGTTTTATGTGATGACTATTCCTGACAGCGGTTCATCCGTCTCGGTGGGTGAAAACGAAGCGGCAGATGAATCGCCGAAAACTGCACTGCGCTATGTGTTTGACGCTTTCCATCTTTCCTTTGAGTATCCGGATACGTATGTTCTGAGTGAGCGCGATGGTTCCGGAGAGGCAGAACGCGGCCATCATATGATTTCGCTCATTGATAAAGTTGCAGCAAGTAATATTCCTGAAGGCGGGGAAGGGCCAACGGCAATTACTATTGATATCTACCAAAATAGGCTCGATCGTCTCTCGCTTGAATCGTGGATACATACCAATGCGGAATCGGGTTTTAAGCAATCCGTTGATGGCGTTCTGAGCTCCTCCACAATTTCAGGCGTACCTGCAATCTCGTACACCTGGGACGGGCTCTATCGTGGTGAGAGTGTTGTGTTTATGCACCGCGAGCGGATCTATAAAGTGAGCGTTACCTATTTGACTCCGAGTGATCAAATTCGTGCAGATTTCGAGCGTGTATTGGCATCCATCGGGCTCAATTAGGCCCATCTTGCAAAGCGGGACTGTTGCGCGTACACTCGTTACTTAGGACTTCTAAGTAATGAAATCTGCACGTACCACAGTACAAGGCGTCTACGGGGAGCTTCCGGGTCTCCTGTTTGAGATGCGACAAATCATCCGCCAGGCATTGCCTGGCTCGAGTCATTCCGACCCAAACGAATGGATGCGGCTTCAGACGTTGCGATTCATTGCTGAGCACGAGCAGCCAACCATGCACGACGTCGCCGGGTATCTTCGGATCAAGGCACCATCTGCCACGTCAATAGTGTCG
>CAZVMJ010000058.1:0-5043 GCA_964628005.1 uncultured Candidatus Saccharibacteria bacterium
ATCCCCCAAATCGATACCATCACAAAGAGAATCGCGACGCCCCACACGAGGTAGACGCGCAGCACACTTCCGCCGCGCTCACCCGATTTCATGAGGTTGTATGCCGCACCGTACAAAAAGACAACGAGCGCAAGCGCGACGAGCACGCCCGTTGCGCGATTCAGCACCTCCACCACCATGAGCACAAGCTCTTTAAAGGTATCCGGCGTTGCAGCGCTCGCAATTGCCGGAACGAGCATGAGTGAAAACGGGAGTGCAAAGCGGAGCCATTTCATGATTATCGCGTCAGTTCAGTAACGGTATTTCCAAGGAGTGATGCAAATACCCATGCACCCAGGATCAGAATGGAGCCGAGAATGACGTAGATGAAATTGGTCTTTGCCTTCGCCAACTGTTCCTGATTTCCCTGTGCAAACACAAAGAGAAAGCCGGAGTACACCAGAAAGAGCGAAATGATCGGCATTGCCACCATAATCATCACCTTCAATGCACCCGAGACAAACTCCTGCAGCGAATTAAACTCCGGCCGCAACGGACTTGAAAAAGCCTGCTGTGCACTCGCGATTTCTGCACCAAATAATACGGCGCCTGCGATTGAAAATGCCGCAACTTTTGTGAGTGTATGCATAATTATTGATCGTTAATCATCTCGCGATATTCATCCAATTCCACTCCGAGCTGCTGATCGGCTCGCTGCACCGCTTCACCAAGTAAGAGTGAACCATTGACCGTGTCTTCAATCATAGCGCGGAAAATTTCGCTCGTCCTATCCGGATCGGGATCAGTCCAGGAACGCACGAGGATCGCCTGCTTGTTCAGGAAATCGAGATCGGAGTTGTACCGAGCATCGAGTGCACGACGGAGCGCCGACGGAATCCCAAACTGCTTACTGAAGAGCATACTGTTCTCAAGCGAGTTGAGTTTGTATGCCACCTGCAATGCACCGGTCGGATTCTTGCCGGTAATCGGGAATGCGAACGCGTAGGTAAGGCCCGTATTGATGTACATGCGCGAGGAACGGCGCTGCGTCGTGGACGCAACGCCAAAGCTCAAATTCGGATTCTCTTCTTCGATCAGCTGGCGCTCGCTACCCAGCCCGTAGTACAGCGCAAGATCCTGCGAGGTAAACGCCTTTCGCGCCTGCGGCATCGATGCATTCCAGGAATAGCCGGGCTTCGAAGGATCTGCAAACTCGGTAAAGAAACGCAACGCCTGCAGCGAAGACTGTGCTGTCGCGCGTTCAGACGGCGCAAGCGACGGCTTGAGTGTTCCCTCCACATCGCGCTCGACAATAGCCCCGCCCGCCTGCATCACGAGCAGCGTAATAATGAGTTTTGCATTGTTTACATTTCGATACTGACCAAACGGTACCGCGGAGCGTGTGACCGTTCCGGAATCGGTGCGCTCAGAAATCTTTTGCGCCATTGCCTGCACCTCATCCCAATAAAGCGGCGCCCCTGCAAAACCGTTTGAGCTCAAAATATCGCGGTTCCAATACAGCACGAGCGGATCGATCAGGAATGGAATACCAAGTGTTCCGTTTGGCAGCAGAAACGGCGACGCCGCGTCGGCAAAGGTGTTCTTAAATTCCTGTTCACTGAGCGATGAGAACGGCAGTTTCTTAAAGCGCGTCTCCTGCGAAATTGCGTAGTCTTGACGCAACAGCACCATGTCCGGCCCGCGGCCGCTCGCAAGCGCATCCGTGAGATCGCGCATGAAATTGTCGGGATCCTTGTATACGTAGGTCACGCCAAGGAGCGTCTGGTCGTTGTCTTGCGCAATGCGCAACGCTTCAGTAAATGCCGTTCCGTCGAGCGTTCCCCAAATCACCACATTGCCGATACTGCTACTACTGTTGCCACCCACGGCGAGTGCGAAAATCATCATGCCGGCAATCGCGCTGATGCCGAACACGCTCAGGAGCACGATCTGAAATGTAGACATTCCTGTTTTCATACCGTTTCGGATGTGTTTTTAAAGACGAGTCCGTAGTGATGCGCACCAGCTTCGAAATCGCGCACAAATTCAAAACCGGCAACTTCTGCAAGACGCTCTGCCGCTGCACGATTGACGACGTGGTGTTTATGGGGGCCAAGTCCCCCGAACGATTCGGTCCAATCAACAATAATAAGCAGACCGTTCGGCTTCAAAATACGCTTCGCCTCAATGAGGGCCGCATGTTTGTTATCGAGCTGGAAGAGCAGATTTGAAATGAGTACGCGGTCCACGTATCCGTCTGCGAGTTTCGAGCCATGGTCGCGCTCTACATCGCTCCACACAATCTCAACATTCTTATATCCGCGCTTATGCGATTCGTTCTTGATGCGACGCAGTAGATCCTGCTGGATATCAATCGCATATACGTGGCCCGCATGCGCGAGGCGCTCTGCAATAGAAAGCACGTATGCGCCCGAGCCTGCGCCAAAATCGGCAACGATCATGCCTGGCTCTATTTCCATGGCAGCCACGTTGCGCGGCGGGTGCGCAAAATTCTCCGTTTTAAGCGGATTTGTCATTACGTGGAAGTATAGCCCGCAAAATGGGACGCTTCGTGCGCGCGAACATGTGCGTGTGTACAGAATCCCGAATACAAAAGGCACCCCTCGGGGCGCCTTTTGTATATACGCGCTATTTATTTTGCGTCGTCCTCTTCACCCCCACCAAAGACAACAAAGGATGCCACCTCATCGGTGTCGCGCATTTTCATCACGCGCACTCCCTGTGTCGCTCGCGAGAGTGTCGGGATTTCGTCGAGACCAGTGCGGATCGTTTGCGATTTCTTCGACATCGCCACGAGCTCGCCTCCCGGCTGCACGAGCACGTATCCACCCACGAGCTGCTTGGTCTTTGCTGTAATAGACATCGTCTTGATGCCCGAGCCGCCGCGCCCCTGTGTCTTGTACTCATCGAGTGGAGTCTTCTTGCCATAGCCGGTAGATGAGATCACGAGGAGTTCCGCATTCTTAGAACCCTTCGGAATGACGCCAGCGCCGACGATTGAATCGCCAGAGCCAAGCTTCATGCCGCGCACACCTGCGGCCTGTCGGCCCATTTCGCGCACGTCATCGGCATCGAAGCGAATCGATTGACCCTTCGCCGTTACGAGCAACACATCATCGCCCTTTCGTACAAATTCTGCGGAAATGAGTGAATCACCCTTATCAAGACCGATCGCAATGAGGCCAGATCGTCGCACTTCCTTGAAGTTGCTTGCAGCCACTCGCTTCACGGTGCCATCTCGCGTTGCCATGATGAGTGAGAGATCGTCTGCCGCCTTCTTCTCCTTCGGCATCGCAAGTATCGAGGTGATCTGTTCACCCTGTTCAAGCGAGAGGAAGTTCATGATTGATTTGCCCTTCGTTGCGCGCTTTCCTTCTGGAAGTTCGTACATCTTGAGCTGGTATGCCTTTCCGCGATCAGAGAAGAACAGAAGATCCGAGTGGGCGGACGCGGTCAAAAACTGCGTTACAAAGTCCTCTTCCTTTGTATCGAGATCTACCACACCCACACCGCCGCGCTTCTGGCGTCGGTACTCGCTCGGATTGGTGCGCTTGATGTAGCCACCGCTCGTGAGCACGAGCACGGAATCATCATCTGCAACCAGATCTTCAGCAGAGAGAATGGTTGCACCACCCTTCACAATCTTTGTGCGGCGATCATCGCCGTACTTCTCTACGATCTCGTGAATTTCCTTCTTGATGAGATCGAGCAACTTCTTTTCACTCTTCAAAAGCGCCCGAAGCTCTTCGATGAGCGCCTGGATCTCCTTCAATTCATCTTCGATCTTCTGGCGTTCAAGTGCCGCAAGCTTCTGGAGGCGAAGATCAAGAATTGCCTGCGCCTGAAGCTCAGAGAATTTGAACTTCGTCATGAGGCCATTGCGCGCATCATCAACGGTCTTCGATTTTCGAATGAGCGCAATAATCTCATCGAGATGGTCGAGCGCCTTCTTGAGACCGAGCAAGATGTGCTCGCGCGCTTCAGCAACAGCAAGATCGTACTTGGTGCGGCGTGTCACCACATCTTTACGATGCGCCACGTAGTACTCGAGCATCGCCTTGAGCGAGAGAGTCTGCGGCACGCCATCAACGAGCGCCACCATGTTGTAGTGGAACGTGTCTTCAAGCTGTGTGTGCTTGTAGAGGTAGTTGAGCACCGTCTGCGCATTTGCGTTGTTTTTCAGCTCGATGACGATGCGGATATCTTTGGTCGATTCGTCACGAATGTCGCGAATGCCTTCGAGCTTCTTTTCCTGCACGAGGTCAGCGATCTTAGTGATGAGATCCGCTTTCACCACACGGTACGGGATTGAGGTAACAATAATCTGATAGTCACCCTTTTTGCCTTCTACGATCTCAGCGTTACCGCGCACCACAACCGGTCCGCGACCGGTAGTGTATGCGGCGGTAATGTCTTTCTTATTGAATGCGATGCAGCCCGTTGGGAAATCCGGCCCTTGCACAAACTGCAAAAGGTCTTCCGTGGTTGCCTCAGGGTTTTCAATCAAATGAACTGCCGCTTCGCCCACCTCGCGTAAATTATGCGGCGCGATGTTCGATGCCATACCCACAGCGATACCGAGCGTACCGTTGAGCAGCAGGTTTGGAATGGTTGTTGGAAGCACCGTCGGCTCCTTCTTGGTGTTGTCGTAGTTCGGACGAAAATCGACGGTGTCTTTATCGATGTCGCGAAGCATCTCGCCACCCATGCGCGACATCTTTGCTTCGGTGTATCGGTATGCAGCAGCCCCGTCGCCGTCAATCGAACCAAAGTTACCCTGGCCAATAACAAGCGGGTATCGCATCGCGAAGTCTTGCGCCATCTTCACCATTGCGTCGTACACGGCAACGTCGCCATGCGGGTGATACTTACCGATCACGTCTCCGACCACGGTTGCAGACTTTCGTGTTTTCGCGCTCGCCGTCAGTCCACTCTCATGCATTGCGTACATGATGCGCCGGTGCACCGGCTTAAAACCATCGCGCACATCCGGCAGTGCGCGTGCGGTGATCACCGTCATCGCGTAGTCGAGATACGACTCGC
>CAZVMJ010000059.1:0-5042 GCA_964628005.1 uncultured Candidatus Saccharibacteria bacterium
CCAACTTCACGTACAGCACGGTGGCGACGGCACCGTCTCCGGCGACGTCGGGGACGAGCCTCGTTCTCGCGGCTGGGGACGGGTCGAAGTTCGTGGCGGGTTGCAACGCGCCGGTGTGGCCGGCGGGTAGCGCGCCACTCGCGTCGAACTGCGAGATCGTACGGATCACGAACGTGTCGACCGACACGCTCACGATCGTGCGCGAGCAGGAAGGGACGACCGCGCGGTCGATCCTTGTGGGCGATCAGATCATGATCGCGCCGTGGCCTACGGTACAATAATCCAATGCATGGCCTCGAGGTCGTTTTGGCATCCGTCGCCGGCGGCGTGTTACCGGCACTCGCATGGCTGTGGTTTTGGCGCCGCGAAGACGCCGCACACCCCGAACCGCGCAAACTGATCGCGCTTGCCTTTTTTGCGGGCATGGTAACGGTTGCCGTTGTTATTCCTATGGAGCGCTTCGTGCAGCCGTATCTTATTGTGATGGGTGGCGCTATGGTAACCGGCCAAACACTCGTGTTCACGGCATGGTCCTTCATTGAGGAGATCATGAAGTACTTCGCCGCGCGCTTTACCGTACTCAAGCGCCGCGAAGACGACGAACCTATCGATCCTGTCATTTATATGGTCACGGTGGCACTCGGCTTTGCCGCGGCCGAAAACACACTTTTTCTCCTCAGCCCCCTTGGAGGCGATGGCTTTGTACAAACATTTATTACCGGCAACCTGCGCTTTATTGGCGCTACACTCTTGCACGTTCTCTCATCCGCCGTCATTGGCGTTGCGCTTGCGCTCTCATTCTATAAGTCACGCAAGATCAAACGCCACAATATCTTCCTCGGAGTTATCCTCGCTGGCCTTTTGCACAGCGCCTTCAACTTTTTTATACTGAACGCAGCGGAAGAATCGCTGTTCCGCACATTTTCTTTTGTGTGGCTCGGCGTAATAGCACTGCTCGGAGTGCTTGAATACATAAAACGTATTCACCCTCGCTTTCGGCGCTAACATTATCCGTACGATTTGAATCATGATAAAGAAACCCTCTTTTTTCTCGAAAATAACCGGCTCCGACAACGAGTACGACGACTATTTCAACGACTCTTCTGCCGAGCAGGCTCAGTTTGAGGGTCGCGGTAAAGAGCGTCATGCTCGCATGACCATTCGCGATGCAGAAGAAGATCGCGCCGAAGCTCCGGCTGAGGATGCCGGTGGCGAGCTTGCTGTAGACGTATATCAAACCAGCGACTCCATTGTAGTGAAGGCGCTCATCGCCGGCGTACAACCCGCCAGCATCGATATAGCCCTCACCCGCGAGATGCTCACAATTACCGGCCAACGCGCGGAAGAACGTGAAGTTGAAGACGAGCACTACTACCAGCGTGAGCTCTACTGGGGCTCATTCACCCGAACGATTCTCCTGCCGGAAGAAGTAGACGTGGATATGGCAGAAGCATCTGAGAAGCACGGCGTCCTCATGATCCGTCTCCCGAAGGTCAACAAAAAGCGCCAAACAAAACTCAAGGTTCGAATGCGATAGCAAAAAACGCCGGCACGAAGCCGGCGTTTCTCATGTTCTGGTTCCGCTCGTCACCGAAGCGCTTTCAGCAGCGACGCAAGGCAGCGGTTATTTGAACCACAGCGGTTTACATCAACGCGCCGGTGAGGCTGAATGTGTACACCGTCTGCGGTTTTCAAGACGACACTCGCGCGCTCTTTGCCGCGGACGAGCCATTCTGCACACGTCAGCATCATCCCACCGACACTGTCACCGATCACACACTGGATCACGGTTTTACCGACGGTTGGTTCACCAACGATCATGCATCGGTCGCTGTACCACTCGTGGCACAGCACCGACACCATCCACTCCGAGGCAGACGCAGTCGCGCTATTTACGAGCATGATGAGCTTCATGCCCGCAAACGTGCCTCGTCCCGTCGTCACCTGGCGAGTGATCCCCGCATCCGGCGCGCCAATAGTATGCATGAACGGCACACCGGCTTTGGGCGAAAAGTGATGATCAAGCACGTCATGCAGATCGGCGATGATGCCACCCGCATTGTCACGCAAATCAATGACGATTGCTCGCGTGCCGTGCAGGCTTGCGGTCATGGTTCGTATTGATTGCGTGAGCGACGTATCCGAACCGAAGAAGGCACGAATGCGTACAAACGTGTATCCATCGGTCTGCAGGACACTTGCGGTACGCTGCATAGAGAACGGACCGCTGAGCACGCTGCCGGTTCGCCGCGACGGCATGTATAGCCGCGAATATTGATCGAGACAATCGATGGACTGCAGATGCTTTTCAGCATGCCTCAGCCGCTCGATGTAGTCTGCAACATTCGCATCGTTAACGAGTTCCCGCACCTTCACAGTGCACGAGGCTCGTTTGTCTTCCGGTCCGTACCATCCTCGCTCGTACAGATCCGGCAAGACGTCTGCACTGATTTGTGTGAGCGCATACTGCGGCCACAGGAGGACAACGAAAAAGACGGCAAAGAAGCGAAACTGCATGGCCTTACCCCTTCTCTCTGTTGCACCCAACGGTGCATAGTCCGCAATCACTATACGACCGCACGTCTGCGGCGCAACACCTGATATAGAAAAGCAAAAAGCGCCGGACGTTGCCGACGCTTTTCGAAGGTACAAAGATCAGCGGTGTCGTTTCTCGATCATCCGAACGACACACGTGTAGTCAAACTCGCATTCATTGAGTCGCATGACGCGGTTCGGCGGAATGCCAGTGCCGAACGCACCGCGTATAAGCTCAGCAGCGCGCATCTCACCGTTGATGAGCCATTCGCCGCAGGTTATGCGCATTTCGATGCCATGCTGCTCATCGAGACACTGCACCACCGGCTTCCCCATCGTTCTTTCCCCGATCACTTCACAGCGGTCGGGAAACCATTCGAAGCAGAGAATCGAGGTCATCCATTCCGCTGCTGAGGCCGTATTCTTGTCCACGAGAATCTTCAGGCGCGATCCGGCTAATGTGCCGCGCCCCGTCGTCGTGTGCGACAAATCGCCGTACATTTCTGTTCCCATCGCGCGCATAAACGAAACACCCGTGCGCGGCGAGAAGAACATATCGAGCACTTCGCGCATATCTGCCGTGAAGCCTCCGAGATTCCCCCGAAGATCAATCACGATAGCGCGAGCTTCCGCAATGACACGCTTGTCCACTTTGCGCAGCGCATACGCAAGCCCCAGGAACGCAGTACTGAATTCCCTGATACGGATGAACATGTATCCGTTGCTGTGCGTGATCTGCACCACCTTTCGCGGATCCGGCCGCGGTGCCGGCACGGAATGTGCCACCACTTTCGGCGCTGGAATGAGCATCGAGTACTCATCGAGACACTGCTCGGAGCGGAGCTGCACTTGGGCAGCCCGGAGTCGCTCGGAGAAGTCGGCAATGCGCTCTGCTGCAAGCAGCTCACGCAACCGCTCTGTGCAGACGGCAAGACGCCCAGGCGTCCCGTACCACGTCTGTTCATACATTCTCGTAACCTGCTCAGCAGACGGCTGGGCAGACGCGTTACACGGCAGACAAGTCATACATGCTGCGACGAGCGCAGCGATTGCACGAATCATCATGGCCCTGTCCCTCTTTGACTAGAGGCACCCGGAGGTGCCACCGCGGTCCATTTAAAACCGAAAACCCTTGCATTGCAAGGGTTTTTATTGTCCGGTTTGGGTGAGCGCGTGGAGGGCGCAGTGCTCACAGTCGTCCTTTTTGCAGCCTTTGTCCCAGAACGACAGAGTGTAGATTTCCTCCGTCACACGCCCGATTTCGGCCTTCAGCGCAGCAACAGCAGCCGCGTCGTAGCCAAAGTCATGCACCACGGTTTTACCCGCAGCGTCAGGCTCAATAAATTCGAGGGAGAGGGTTTTTGGTGCATCCATCTGCCCGAGCTCCAAAAGAATGCAGTAAAAATCGAGCTGGCGCTTGTAGTCGCCCGTTGCGTTCTTGGTCCCCCCTTCAATTTCGTTTCTGCTTTTATGCTTTCCGGTTTTGTAATCTATGAGGCGCACCGAATCTGCTCCAAATTCAATCACGTCTATCATGCCGCGCAGCAAGATAGTGGGCAGTGAAAGACCATCGAGCGGAAAATATACCTCAAACTTCCGTTCGCACATTGCATTGAAAACGTAGTTTTGAGCATTGCGCGTATGCCAATCAGTGAGTGCGCGAATTCCCTTTTTATGCGCATCAGCGTAGTTCACCGGCGTGAATCCCTGCTGATCGATGGAATCTTTGAGGAATCCAAGCAGCACATCGAGCGATTGAAATGTCTGTGTGGAGTTTGAGAGATCGCGGAAGAGGCGCAATGCATTGTGCAGCGCATTACCGTAGAGCGAACTCTGCGTCGGCTTCTCCGGCACGCGTACCAGATTGCGGTAAAAATATTTCCACGGGCAATCGAGGTAGTTGTTGAGCGCCGTTGCCGAAAGCCCCTGCTCAATAAAGGCATCACGCAGAAACTGTTCATCGCTCATTGAATCTGCCCGCAGCGGCATCACGGTAAAGAAATCCTGCGGCGAAACGCCCGCTTCAAATGCCGCCGTCTCACATGTTTGTATCAGACGCGGATCAACTTCGAGCATGAACTGCGTGACGGTACTTTCGCGACTTCGCTTTGACGAGGTGACTCCGTATGAAACCGACACATAGTGCTTCGCGCGCGTAAGCGCCACATAAAACAATCGACGCTCATCTTCAATATCCGTATCTACCGCTTCAGCGAGCGTGGAGAGATGCAGCATCGTACGCGATTGCCGATTCCCCCAGTGCGAATCGCGCGCATGCACAATGTATACATATTCGTATTCGAGCCCCTTGCTGCGATGTGCGTTTACGAGATGCACCGCACCGGCGCGCTCTTTAGGCTGCGTATCCGGTTCAATTTCAATGCCATATTGCTCGTACAGCCCGATGTCGTTCACGAAGTCGAGGCCGGTGTAAAGCGTTTTTGTCGCGCTCAGTGTTTCAAGTGTGCGCGCGAGCCCGCGTACCGCGTTTAACACCGTGACCGCAT
>CAZVMJ010000060.1:0-5020 GCA_964628005.1 uncultured Candidatus Saccharibacteria bacterium
CGAGGATTGCGCCGTCCATCTGGGCGGCACCCGTGATCATGTTCTTGATGTAGTCGGCGTGGCCCGGTGCGTCGACGTGTGCATAGTGACGAGTCGGCGTCTCGTACTCAGAGTGCGAGAGCGAGATCGTAATACCACGCGCCTTCTCTTCCGGTGCCTTGTCGATGTCATCGATGCCCTTTACCGATGCGCCGTAGCCGTTGCCAGCCTTCGAGAGCACGTTAAGGATCGCTGCGGTAAGAGTGGTCTTACCATGGTCGACGTGACCGATCGTGCCGACGTTAACGTGCGGCTTCGTTCGTGCAAATTCTCCTGCCATATTGTGTATATAGCTAAACGATTAAATTGAGACCCACGATGTGAATCTCGTTTTTTGCCAACGCATTACGAGTGCTCCGGTACTTCTTCCGCCCTCCGTGTCTCGCCTCACGTTTCCTTACGGAACACAGCGGTTCGCTAGGCCGCACGAGACAATTTAGGCAAAAGAATACGCACAGAGCGTGCGTGAGCACATACTAACAGACCCCTCCATGGCGTCAAATAAACATATTGACCAGTATCTAATATTCGTTGTATAGTACTGCCGGAAATAGAAGCAGCGAACAGGAGTCCGCCTATGGACCTCATCGCCACCGCCTCACTCACTGCCAGCGCCTGCCTTGTAGTCGCTTTCGTGCTCGCCTTCAAACGGCGCTACATACCTGCCGGCGTTGCCACTATCATCGCCGCCATCATCTTCGCCGGCGTTGCGGGAACGTCGATGCACACGCTCAACACGAGAACGGCACTGATCGCCGCCATCGCAATGTTCATCTGCATCGCACTGACGCACATGGCACTCTATCGCGCCTTCACCGATCCGAAAGCGCACAGCTGATCTTTCGGCCACGCCGAACCCGAACCGCGCCCCATCAGGCGCGGTTTTGTGTTGCCGTCTTGACATGAGTACTGTTTTCGCTGAACTATATGCCCGGGACTGGAAACCAGCGATCCAAGGAGATCCGCATGGAAATCGAAATCGCCACAGCTATTGCACTCATCTGCTTCGTTATGGCGCTCGTTGCCGACACCTCGAAACAGTTCGCCGGTGCGGCAGCCATCCTCTATCTGAGCAGCCTATTCGCCGGCATTGTGAGGGCTGGCCTGTATCTGGATGCAGGAGAAACACCGACCGCACTCGTTGGTCTCGTTGGCTGCATTGTGTGCGCACACATGGCAGTGAACGCGGGCTTCCGCGCATTTCGGCAGCCCGCAAAGCCCTGGTAAGGTATCCGCGACTGCACCTTCAAAACAAAAGCCGCACTCATTGGTGCGGCTTTCTGTTTAAACGTGTCCTTAATACTTCCTTATTCTTCCTTGTATTCCGGTGTCGGAATAACGGTGAGCGTTTCCGCCATAGTGGATGGAACCACGCCGCTGAGCGCCGTACAGGTGAGCGTGTAGTTGATGCTCGTCGTGATCGGCGATGTTTGAACTCCAGATCCGCCGGAAGATGTCAGGTTCCATACATCGCCATTCGTTCCCGTAACCGTGCAGCTTGCTGCATTCGTCACGTTCCAGTACAGACGCGCACGAGCTCCCTCGCGGACGACACGCGGATTTGCCTCAAGATGGCCGGTGGTACCAGAGCCTGCAGTGAACGAGATCGGCGGATTAATGCACACACTCGATCCGGCCTGGCAGAACGACGGCGCGGTGCACGTTGTAACGTTTGAAACCACACATCCGCCATCGGTGCGCTGAATTGTATTGTCAGAGCACGAGTAGAATCCGGATCCACAGTTCACCGTAAGCGTCGCGTTACACATGCCAGTGCCGCCCGCGCCCGTAAATGTTCCTGAATATGTAGTTGTTGCATTTGGCGCCGCGCTGTAAGTACCAGAGGTTCCCACCGCTCCAGGCAATGGCGATATGGTGCCGCCCGTTGCATTCGTTGATGAGTATGTCATCGCTGAACTACCGCCGCGGACGATCGTTGTCGGATTAAGGGAGATACTGCATGCAGGTAGTGGACGAACGGTGACCGTAACCGGCGACGCACTCACCTGATAGCCCGCGGCATTCGTATTTTTGTACGTGTAGGTGTAGGTGCGGCCAGCACTGCACGATGTCCATGTGTAGTTGTACGTACCACTTGATGTATTGCCGGCCACAGCCCAGTTGAATGGACCAACTCCGTTACCGCACGTGTCTGCCTGATCAAGCGTCACGCTCGTTACATACGTTGATCCAAACGTCGAGCTCCATGCCCAACTTGTCTGATCACCAACGTTTGCCGTTACGGATGCGCCACTATTGACCGTCATACTTGCCGTTGGCGTATTTACGGTAAGCGTGGCTGGGCACGTTGCCGAACCTCCCGGACCGGTAACAGAACCACCGTAACTGGTCGATACCGACGGACCGACAATTGATGAACCGCCGCTGACAGATACCGGACCAATCGTATTGAGCGTGAGCGAAGTAGCATTCGTGGTGGACCACGTAACGGTTGCAGTGCCGCCACGGTTCATTGGATTTGGCGAAATGTTAACCGTGCACGTGGGCGCGACCGGACAGCTCATTGAGGTGTGAGTAGCGGTTCCTGCACCCGCTGCATTTACTCCATGCACCCAAATATCGTATGAGGCATTTGGAATTGCCGTAAAAATATAAGGAGGAACACCCGTGATAGACGCGGTGCAGTAGTCACCCGTCATGCCGCCCTCGTTTGCGGAACCATTGCAGGTAACCGGATTCCAGGCATTTGCGAGGTTATCAACTCGAACCAAGTACGAAGTCGCTCCAGGGACTGCTGTCCAGCTCACCGTTCCCTGGGTACCCGATACGTTGCATGACGCAGTTACGCCAGTCGGAGCAGGAGGTGCATAGACTGGCTGGTAGTAATTCTGATAGTACGGCTGATAATACGGCTGGTAGTACGGCTGGTAGTACGGCTGGTAGTATCCTTCGTAGTATGACTGATAGTATCCGGTGACTGTCCCACCGGACGCCGGCACGACCTGTAATCCGGAGGCCGACTCATCGCTGAAGCGCGCTTCCGGCGCCACCGCAACAGTGTCGCGCGTCGTGTTGTCGAGCGTATGCATTCCAGCCACCACCGCAGCGAGAACTATAAAAAAACGCACGAAGTCGGAAAAGCGCGCCGTCTGAGATGTGTGATGTTGCATGAAAAATTATTCGACGCGAATCACACCCGTGAATTCGCGATTCGAATTGTTTCGGTACGACCACGTACCTGAATAATCAAATGTGAGCTCCCAAATCTCATTCGGAGCAAGCGGACCACACGTGTCGAGTGCGCTTTCGCCACAGCCTTCTCCTGTATCTGGATACACATTCCCGCCGTCACCGCCCGCAGCAATCCACATATCTTTGGAAGAGTTGTTGGTGAAGCGGATTGTCTGCCCCTTTTTAATCGTAATGTTTGCCGGCTCGAAACCGTTATCCGTAAAGGAAATGAGCGCATTGAAACCCTTACTCGCCTCAAACACACGCTTCATGCTTTCTGTCATCGGTGGTGGTGGTGTGACGGGAAGATAATCAAGTACTTGCCCGTTATTCGGAAGCGATTCAACCTCAGGCCCCTGCGACTCACGCGGCTTTGAAAAGAATGTGATCACAAGCAAAAGACCAACAAGTGCAATAACAATAACGAGGAGCTGTCGTGTAGACGCTTTCACATCATCATTGTACGAACACCGTGAACAATTACGAGCAGGGGGTGTTGACATCTCAACAAAAAAACAAAACCCGCATACTCTGCGGGTTTTGTTTTAGGCGTGCCTACGTTGTATTACACATCATTCTTTGTACTGCTCTATTACGTCCCGAAGGATTTCTTCTAGAGCGGTGAGCGCTGCGGCGAGATTCGCCTGTGTTTGCGCATCTATAGATGATGTTTCTCGTCGATCTCGACTTGAGCGATCTCTTCGCTCTTGCATCGGCATCGGCGGTGTACCCGAAGCAGGACTGAACGGCATCCGCATCAGCGGCGGCGTTCCTGAGGCCGGCTGCGTTCCTTGCATCGGCGGCTTCGGTCGCATGCCGTCATCACTGTTCGGCATGGGCATAGTGGAAGAAGCTCGTTCCGGGCGCCACTCACGTGGTGTGCCAGACGACATTCCCCAGTTCATTTCCGGTTTCTTATTATCCCCGAAATTTCCGCATTTTTCTTTGATGGCTTCGCGCGTTTTAGCGCCAACCATTCCCCACCCGGTTGTCGAGGCGTTCCCCCTTGAAACGATTCCCTCTTTCGACTGCCATTCTTTCAGCGCTTGTTCGGTCGACGGACCAAAGAAACCTGTGACAGCGTCTGCCGGTAAGTTCCCATGTTCTGAGAGGAACTTCTGGAGCGTGGAGACATCGTCTCCGCTCGAGCCGCGACGCAACAAGCGCGCAATCGGCGAGCATATCGGGGGCTTTTCGCCACGTTCACTCCGGTTCATTCTCGGCGTCGTGGTCGCCCCATTATTTCCCTGCAATTGCGCCATCTGCGTATGCACGGATTTCACTTGCTCCATCAAAGCATTGAACTGTGATTGAAGCTCTTCGAGTGACTGCGCATGTGATCGTTGCGGGACGAACAATGCGGCACCCAGGAAGATGAAGGATGCAAAAATCAACGATACCCCGACTATGTCGAGGCGATGTATTTTAGACATCTCCCTAATATGTTACCTGGATAACACCACTAGAGAGAATTAGTGGTCTTTGGATAATCGCATGTTTCGCAATGCACGCAATACAGTCGTGTGGATAACAAAAACGCGCCCACACGGGCGCGTTTTTGTTTTGAGAATCGTGTTTATTTTCGAGCTGCCACGATTTCGTCCTGCACATTGCGCGGAACCACCGTGTAGTGCGAGAACTCCATGTTTGGCACGCCGCGTCCTTCCGTAAGCGAGCGCAGCTGTGTCGTGAATCCGAAGAGTTCCGAGAGCGGCACCTTCGAGGTAATGACCTTTGCCTGACCGCGCTCACCCATCGCTTCGATGGAGCCGCGCTTCGAGTTGATCAT
>CAZVMJ010000061.1:0-4961 GCA_964628005.1 uncultured Candidatus Saccharibacteria bacterium
AAATCGGTCCATGATGTGTGCATACCACTAGTCTCTTTGATATGAGCAAACACCTCATTATTGGTCTTGCCGCTGCGGTTGTTGTTGCAGGGGGCGGATACTATTTCTATACAGCCGGTTCTTCCGATTCGATGATGTCAGAATCGGAGCCGACATCGCTTTCAGGCTCGATGAAGGATTTGCTCGCGCGCACAAATTCTCAGTGCACCGTTTCAAATAAGACGGAGAACTCAGAATCGACAGGTACGGTCTATGTTGGCAACGGTAAGATGCGCGGCGATTTCAAAACGGTGACATCGCAGCCGGTGGCCATGACGATTGAATCGCATATGATCTCCGACGGTACAACCGTGTACACCTGGTCGGACCAGGCGCCGCAGGGCTTTAAGATGGCGGTGAATGAATCCGGGAACGCCGAGACACAGCCGAGTGCGCCCGAGCAGGATCAGGTGGGCATGTACAACGCGAAAGTGGCGTACGACTGCAGCACCTGGAAAGTGGAGGAAGAGAAGTTTACGGTACCTTCCACGATTCAGTTTATGGACGTTGCAGCGCTCACCAAGGGAATGGCACCGATGCCTGCTCCTACGAATGGCGCCGGCAATCCGCCGAGCAAGTCGCAGCAGTGCAATATGTGCGACCAGGCGCCCGAGCCGCAGCGCAGCCAGTGCCGCCAGGCGCTGAATTGCCGCTAAACTTCATCGCCGCTTCCGCCGTCTGCACACACAGTGGAGGCGGCGGGTGCGGATCGAATGTCTGATACGATAGAGCGGTATGAGCGATTTCGCAAAGATGGACATCTTCTTCGTCGTAACCACGGTTGCGGTCGTTGTTGTTACCGTACTTCTTTCGATCGCGCTCTACCGCATCCTGCGAATTCTTCGCAATGTGGAGCATGTGTCGAAAATTGTCTCCGATGAGGGTGACCTCGTTCGTGGCGATATTGCCGAGATGCGCTCTGCGATCAAGGTCGAAGGATTTAAGCTCGCACACCTGGTGCGCTTTGCCCGAAAGCGGGCGGAGAGCTTCATGCGTCCGGGCAAGAAGAAGGGTGAATAATTTATTTATATAAGATTTCTGTACTCAGTATGGCAAAAAAGGCAGCAGCGAAAGGAAACGGTAAAGCGGGCTTAGGCCTGGCTGCGCTTGCAGCGGCGGGTGCCGCAGCTGCAGCGGGTTACTATTTTTATGCAAGCGAGAATGCTCCGAAGCATCGCAAGATTGCGGCGAAGTGGGCTGACGGCATGAAGAAGGATGTGATCAAGGAAGCAAAGAAGCTTCAGAACATCACGAAGAGCGATGTCGCAAAGCTCGTGGACCAGGCAGCAAAAACTTACGCAGCGTCATCCGGAAAGATCGATAAGGCGGCACTTGCAAAGGCTGCCGGTGAGCTGAAGAAGCATTGGGATGAGCTCCGCACGGAGGCGGGCGGTGCCGCGAAGACTGCAAAGAAAGCGGTCAAGAAAGCAGCGAAGACGGCAAAGAAGGCTGCAAAGAAGATGGCATAACGCGCACGCAATATGGGGCGTGTCCTGCACAACGTAATCGCGATCCTAATATTACTCGCGGTCGCATACGTGTTCAGGGCACCCCTTTTTGTGTTGTGGCATCAGGCCATGCGCGTGGCTGCGCCATGCGCCTTTCCTATTCCCTATGCGATCGGCACCATTGATTCTCGCTTTGGGCTCTCGGAAGAGGAGGTAACCAAGGCGGCAGAAGCGGCGATAGCTATTTGGGAAACCAATGCCGGAAAGGATTTGTTTGTCCGCACAAACAGTGGCAATCCGGTTGTTACGCTGAATTTTGAATACGATCTTCGCCAAGAGACCACAGAGACGCTCAAAGATCTTGGCAAGGACATTGCGCAAAATACTGCGCAGTACGAAGCGCTCGAAGCAGAATATACGGCAGTGCGAGAACGCTTCCTTTCTGCGAAAGCATCATTTCAAACACGCGTGTCGGCGTTCGAGGCAGACGCCGCCTCATACGAGCGCGACGTTGACTCGTGGAATGCGCGGGGAGGTGCGCCGCGCAACGAAGTGCAAAAGCTTAATCAGGAGAAGGCATCGCTCCAGGAGCGGCAGCAACAGATTACGGCCGAACAGCACGCGGTGAACGCGCTTGCTGACGAAGTTAACAGTTACGCGAATCGCCTGAATGCGATTGCACATGATGTAAACAACACGGCGCGTACCTATAACCGTGTGGGTGAGCAGACGGGGGAAGAGTTTGAAGAGGGTGTATATCAGAGTGCTGCGGGGCATGAGAGCATCACGGTGTTCGAGTTTGATTCCATGGATCGTTTGGTGCGCCTGCTTGCGCACGAGTTCGGGCATGCGCTCGGCATGGATCATGTGGCGAATGAAGATTCGCTTTTGTACCGCCTCAACCAGGGTGCGAATCTCGCGCCGACTGACGAGGATACTGCTGAGCTCAAGCGCGTGTGTCGGATGAACTAAGTCTTCATGGTGGCTTCAGCGGCCTCGTGATGAAATGGGCAAGATGCGGCACGCCGCACTCTTTAGAAGCTCATACACGATCACACTATGAACGTACGAAACATCATTACCACGGCAGCGTTTGCCGCATTACTCACCGCAGGCTCGGCAGCGGCTCAGACAGGTACCACCTCAACATCGACTCCGGGCACCCCGAACACAGGTTCGGGCGGTAATGCATCGGCAAACATGCTGATGCTCAGCGGATCGGCAGCGATTGCGCTTGGCGGCGTAGCACTCCTGCTCGCCCGTAAGCGAGACGCATAATAGTTGCACTGACCCGCGCGGCTAAGCCGCGCGGGGCATGAATACTATGAGACGATTCATCGGCGCCGTTACGCTCTTTGCGGTCATAGTATTTTTCGGTACGCTCGCGCAGGCTCTCTGGTATGCCCCCGAGAGTGATATACCGGTTCCGAGCAGTGAGACGATCCCGCGCGAACTGCCGCCATCTGAAGCGCCGCTCACGCTTAAAATTCCAAAGCTCGGCATCGAAGCCGATATTCAGCAAACGGGAATCAATGCACGCGGAAATATGGGCGTGCCTACAAACTACACCGATGTTGCCTGGTATAAGCACGGAACGGTGCCCGGTCAGAGGGGATCCGCTGTGATAGACGGACACGTTGATAACGGGCTGGGTCTTGCTGGAGTGTTTAAAAATCTCGCGACCCTTTCGACAGGGGATGAAGTTATTGTGGTAACTAAAACCGGCCGGGAGCTGCGCTTCATCGTAGAGGAGCGGGTTTCCTATCCGTATACAAAGGTGCCGCTCGATCAATTGTTCGCCCGTGCGGATGACGCCCGTCTCAATCTCATAACCTGCGGTGGTGCGTGGATCGCAAAGGAAAAGACCTACGACGCACGCGTTGTGGTGTACACACGTTTAGCGCCGTAACTGCAACTGCGCTCCTGTATGATTGGGTCATGACTGTCGTAACGCCGTTTTATGACCCGACCCGCTCCTATGAAGAGAATTACGAACATGGGCCATTTGGGGCGTTTGCAGACGCCGCGCATCTTGAAAGCGCATCGTCGCCCGCGCATTCATTCCATGGGTTCCCGGTGCATCTGCCATTTGGTATTCCCGCAGGCCCGCTTTTAAATAGTGCGTTTTGTGCGGCCGCATTCCGAAAAGGATTTGATATCGCCGTGTATAAAACAGTGCGCAGTGGCACGTTCCCGTGCCACCCGTTTCCGAACGTTCTGGCAATTCATCCGGATGGTGATCTTGATCTTGAAGCATTACAGAAACCGGTTATTGCCGACACGGAATATATCGATCCGCTTTCAATTACGAATTCATTTGGTGTCCCATCGAAAGATGCGGCGGTGTGGCAGGAAGACGTGCGTCGGGCGATTGCCGCCGCAGGCCCCGGCCAGGTGCTCGTGCTTTCTTTCATGGGCACGGTGCGCGAAGGGCAGAGCCAGCAGGAATTCATTGATGATTATGTGCACGCGGCACGTTTGGCACACGAAACCGGCGCGAAAGTGCTTGAGACGAATCTTTCATGTCCAAATATCGGAAACGAGGGGCTTGTGTGCTACAACCTCGATGTTACCGAAAAGGTGGCTGCGGGCATTCGCGCAGTGATTGGCGACACGCCGCTCATTTTGAAGGTAGGATACTACCGCTCTGACGATGATATGGAGCGTCTTGCGGAAATTGTACAGGCGCACGCTCATGGCGTTTCCGGTATTAATACGCTCCAGGCAGAGGTGCGAAATGCTGCGGGCGAACAGGCGTTGCCGGGCTCACCGGCTCGATTGCGCTCGGGTGTCTGCGGTGCCGGTATTCGGTGGGCGGGGCTCGATTTCGTGCGCCGGATGCGCGCCATTATGGATCGTCGCGGATACACATTTTCTCTTGAAGGAGTGGGTGGTGTTACCACATCCGAAGATTATCAGGCATACCGTGAGGCAGGTGCTGATGTGGTGATGTCTGCAACAGGTGCCATGTGGAATCCACTGCTTGCGCAGGATATTAAGCAGTCGCTCAACAATGCCGCAGGGAATTGATGCGCTCGCAGCGGAGGCAATTTCGCGCCAGGTATTTCCCGGCTGTGTTATAGCGGTGGTGCGCGTGGGTGAGCGGGCAGTGCGTGCCTATGGAAGTGTCGCGTATAACGATGTGCCTGTGCGCGAGGATACGGTGTACGATGTTGCGTCGATCACGAAATCCATCCCCGTTTCGTCACTCATCTTGCATTTGATTAATGCGAATGTGCTCTCGCTCAACGATTTGGTGCGTACGTGGATCCCGGAGTTACGGAATGATCATGCAGCGACGGTGGAAGATTTGCTGCGATACCGCGTATTTGGTGAGCCAATGTCCTTGATTGCGCATCTCTCTCCGCACGATATGCAGCGTCACATTTTCGAGACGGGCTTTCTTGAATTGCCGGGTGAATCGAAGTACTCAAACCTCCCGGCTTATCTGCTTGGCATTATTCTCGAGCGCGC
>CAZVMJ010000062.1:0-4953 GCA_964628005.1 uncultured Candidatus Saccharibacteria bacterium
TCTGCTCCCCGAGGGAAAGAGCGAGAATTCCATGAAGCGCCTCAAGACACTTGAAACATCATCCGACGGATTCAAACTCGCCGAGAGTGATCTTGAAGCACGCGGCGCGGGCGATCTCTTCGGCCGAAAGCAGTGGGGCGTGACAGATCTCGGCATGGAAGCACTCAAGAACGTGAAGCTCATTCAAGCGGCGCGCGAAGAGGCGCAAGCCCTCGTGGCGCGTGATCCGCTGCTCACCACAAACAAAGCGCTCGCCGATCGAGTGGCGAGCGCTTCGCGTGAGATGCACGCTGAGTAGCGTTACTGAATGGTGATGCGTCCGCTTTGCGCCGTTGCGTGAATCTGGCGGCTCTCACCCGGAGCACAGAAGCCCCAGCAGCTGTTGCCCGAGTAGAGCTTCGCAACGATGCGATAGTTACCCGCTGGCAGGCGCGAGAGGAATCCGCCGTCGACTACTACCGCTGCATTTTCAGGCGGAACAACCCAGGTGTACTGACCATTCACGGGTAGCGTGAACGCATTTGATGCAATACCCTGCTCATTGTTACCTGTTGCAGGCACGGATGTTTCCGGCCAGATTTCAAGACGAACTTTTGAGCCCGTCGGTGCGTTTGTAGACGTCCAGTTAATCGTGAGATTTGCACCGTTGTCGAGCGTTGTCGGGAAGGCGCTCACTGAAAGCGCGTTTGCTCCCTGGCCAACCGCAATCGAGATCTCACCCATCGATACCGTGGCACCGATTTCGCAGATGGTAAGCGCGTCTCCCGTGAGGCCAAAGCAGTTACCAATCGAATTGACGAGCTCTGCGGTGTACGTGCCGCCTGCCGTGTACGTGTGCGTCACGCTGGTTGCAGTAAGCCACTGTCGCTGGCCATCGCCGAATTCAATGCGATAGCTGCCCGAGGTAACCGGAACATTGGTCGTGAACTTCACGGTGAGCGGCGCTGATCCGTTATCCGGCGTTGCAGTGAACACACCCGTCGGCACCGTCTTGTCGCAGCGAATCATTTCAAGTGTCTGTGGGCCCACGTTGCCGGTAACCGGAATGTTGTTCTGCGTCTGGTAGCGGCGAATTGCCTGCGCGGTAGCCGGGCCATAGAAGCCCGTTACCAAGCCTTCCGGATAGAGCACTGGGTTCGTTGCGAGATAGGTCTGGAGTCGCGAGACATCACCGCCGGTTTTCGCATCTGTATCTTCCGCAGTGAGCAAGCGCGTGATCGCAGCACACTGTGCCGGCGGCGTCACCACAGAATTCGTGACATCCACCTTCACGGTGCCGATCACCTGCGCGTTACCCGTTCGCGTGAGTTTTGCAATGTACGTACCGCTCGATTCGTACACGTGTGTGATCTGTGTATCGCACGGCGTGGTAACGCAGGCAATTCCTTGCATCGTGGCCGTTTCGCCGTCGCCGAAATCAATAGTGTAGTTTGAGGTAACGCCTTCCGAGCGTGCCTTGAAGGTTACGAGGAGCGGCGCCTTGCCCGCTGCCGGCTCAGCACGGAATGCAACCGATGATTCACCGCACTTTGTCGCAATTGCGGCGCGCGTAGACGGGCCGACAGCACCGTAGCCGTTTGTTTCCGGCGAGCCTGAGCTTCGGATACCACTTGCAGCCTGGAAGCGCTCTACCGCACGACGCGTGGCGTTGCCGTAGAATCCGCTCACTGTTCCCTCCGGATAGATTTCAGAATTTTCTGCGAGGAATGTCTGGAGCTTCGAAACTTCGCCGTCGGTATCTTCGTCGCGATCACCCGGGCCCAGATTTCGTGTGAGCACGATGCATGAACCGGAGTTCTGCGCTTTGAGGGTAAAGACGGTGCTCGTGGCGGATGCGTGGTACACCACGCCGCTTGATGTGCTGTTGATGTTGCCACCAAACGGCGTGTAAACCTGTGCCGTGATGTGGTACGGACCGGTCGTGGCGAAACCACTCGAGGTGCGCCCTGCTTTCCACGGATAGGTGGTGAGCTCGGTGTCTGCTTCAAGCTTTGAATCGATCAAACCGACGCGCTCGCCTGTTGGCTTCACGAGCCAGAGTGCAACCGCGCTGTTATACGGCGGGTTGGCAACGCGATAGCGAATCTGCATATCGCGGTTCAACTCAGCTGCGTTCGGAGAAATCGTGAGCGTGAAGCCGCTCGGGAGAATCGTGCCATCCTTAATTTCAAGACTGACCGGGATGATCGTGTCGACGCTCGCATTCGAAACCGTCGGCATGATGGTGTATTCACCCGGCACGATGTTTACACCGCACAAACCATTTGGCTGTGACGACGAGCAGCCGGTGTCTGAAATGCTCGGCACCTTCCACGTGGCGTTGCCGCTCTGGAAGTTGGTGATGGTGAGAATCGTTCCGATGCGTGTGCCCGCCTTGGTGTAGAGATCAAACGAGATTGAACCGCTCGTTGGCTTGGTGCCGGCTACCGTCCACTCCAGTTTTACGGATTCGCCCTTCTTAATGGAGCCGGTCGGATTCTTCATCGTGATGCGCGTTGGGCCGCCGGTTGCAGTGACCGCTGCCGATCCGATGGTGGTGCTTGCAGATGATGTAGTGCCGATGCCAATGAGCTGCGCGTTGTACGGATTGCCGTAGGAATAGGTGTGTGTGATGGTCTTTTCACCGCACATCACATTTGGTGCGCAGAACTCCTGCTGTGTGTCATCACCAAACTTGATGATGGCGCCACCCGGGAAGATGTTGTTACCGCCATGACCCTTGAACGTAACTTCAAGCGGCACAACGCCGTTGTTCGGAGTTGCCGTGAGCGAGGTAGAGACAACGGTGCTGACATTGACCGTGGTGGTGCGAAGGACCGAATTTCCGTTTACACCGATCGCAATGAGCTTCACTTCAAACGAACCACTGGATTCAAAGCGATGCGTGATGGTCTTTGCAGCGCAGATCTGGCCTGGGTTGCAGACAATTTCTGTATCTCCGTCGCCGAAATCGAGCATGACACCGCCGGGATACGAGGTGTTGCCTGCGTTTACTCCGAAGATGACACCAAGCGGTGCGAGACCGGTCGTTGGTGAACCGGAAAGGATTGCACTCTGCGCAACACCGCCCGTAACCGTTACCGGAGAAACGGCAACAACCGTGCAGTTTGCGCTCAAGCATGGGGTGCCCGACTGAGACGGCAAGCGAAGCTTCGCGGAGAACGTACCCGATGATGTGTACGTGTGCGTTGCGCCGATGGTGTTACCGATCACGATGAGGCTGCCGTAGGTGCCGTCACCGAAATCAATCGTGTAGCCGTCCGGCTTGGTGAGATTCGTGACAATGAACGTAACGGAAAGCGGAGCTGCGCCATTTTGCGGATTCGGAATCAGTGTCGGCGTTTGAATATTTGTTGTGTTGTTTGTCGGTGCGGTACCCGTAACAGAAATTGCGATTGGGTTTCCTACACGCGGCGTGGAATCAGACCATGCACCCTGATAGAGGGTCGCGGTGTAATTCCCCGCCGTTGGATATGTGTGTGAGAGATCGTACGCAACGGATGCACCTGCCGTATTCGGAAGCGGTACAGCACCCGTCTTTCCGTCACCAAATACAATTGTTGCGGCGCAGAAATTGCCCGGGCAGAAGCCGGTGCTGGCACTCGTGACGACGCCTGAGAAGCGAACGACGAGCGGCGCCGGGCCGGCCTTTGGCGTTGCATTAAATGTCTGCTCAGGAAGCACGGTGTGTGAGCACTGCCAACCGACGGTGCAGCCGTTCTGTCGCACCTCCACCGGATTGCTGCAGTTTGCGGGCTTCGGAAGCGCCGGACATGCGTTGCCTGTTGCAATGGTGGTCTGCGTCGAGATACCACCGCAATCCGCCATCGCAGCGCGTGTCTTTGGCCCCACGGTTCCCGTCGTATCGATACCGTGGTCTGCCTGCCACTGCTTTACCGCCGCTTCGGTGCGTGGCCCGAACGTGCCCGTCACGCTTGTTCCATCGAGCAGATCTTCATCTACAAGGAATCGCTGGAGTTCCGTAACATCCGTACCTGCGTCTCCGCGCGAGAGCGATCGCGAAAGCGAAACACAATTACCGCCACGGGTTTGCGTTGCCTGCGAAGAAGCGCCTCCCGAGCCGGAAAGCTGCGCCTGCAGCTGCGCAATTTGCGCGAGCAGTGAAGCGGTTACCTCATCAATAGATTGTGCGCTCGCGGTAAATGGTGCCGCAAAGAGAAGCGCGATCGCAATATGCTTGTAGAAATGACGCATAGTAAAAAGACGACGGACTACGTAATAAGTACCTCCATCGTCTCATGGGGTGAAAGAATCGCCCATTTCCTCAATGGGGATAGGATGGCTGCGCTATTGCACAGTGATGCGACCCGACATACCCACGCCACCTGCTTGGCCATGGAATGCGCAGTAGTAGTTGTACTCACCCTTAATGGTGAATGTGAGGGAGTATTCCCCGCCCGGCGGAATGGTGCCGCTGAGGTAACTACCGTTATCTGCAGAAACGGTGTGATTTTCTGTATCTGTATTCTTCCAGGTCACCTTGGTGCCGCTCGTGATCACGGCATTGCTTGGAGTAAATGAGTCGGGTGTCATGTTGATGGTGAGATTGCCGGAGACAACACGCGTGCCGCCGGTGCCGTTTGCCGTGGTGGTTGCCGAGCTATTCCCGTCGCCCACAATAACGGTGGAGACACTTTCATGCCCAAGCGATGAAAGCTTTACATCGTACGAACCGGCTTTGGAGTAGGTGTGCTTAAAGGTTTGTGCCAGCACATTGCAGTTGCCGACCGGTACGGAAATAGCAACCGGCGATGTGCCGTCACCCCAGCTCAAGGCATACAAGCCGCCGGTGCAAACCTTCACGGTATTCACGGTGGCTTCTACGGTTACCTCGAGCGGCGGATCGCCGGCAATCGGAGATACATTGATGAATCCTCCCACAACTGGCTCATTGGGATTCGACGAAATCGGCGCGGACGCACCGGAGCCGGT
>CAZVMJ010000063.1:0-4816 GCA_964628005.1 uncultured Candidatus Saccharibacteria bacterium
ACCGGGCGGCCTTGAGGTCCTTGCCACAGACATCGTGATCTTCGTGCAAATTGTCGAGTGCTGGTTTCTCATGTCAAAAAACAGAATCCTGCAGCGCATCTCGCTGGCCTTTGCGCTCTTCTTCCATCTCTATTCCGGTATTCTGGTCGGATACAATTACCCGTCCGTTTCACTTCCTGCAATTGCCATCCTCTTTGGCCCACTCTATCGCTATACACCGATCCCATTCGGGAAGAAGACTATTGCCGGATGGAGTGTCGTGCTTCTTGTCGGACTCTTCCAACTCCTCGGATTCTCAATTGATACGAATCGTTACCTTTCTATTGAAGGTAATCGTTTCGGTATGTTTATGTTTGAGGCAAATCACCAATGCATTGCGACGGTCGAACGCTACACAAATGCACCCGCAACAACGATTGGCGACTTTGAGGTTCCTGCGGGCTCGTTCTGTGGCGAGTTTTACTGCTACGTAAAGCGCTCAACACAATCAACCGCTACCAGCTCTGTGCGTACATTCCGATACGAATCCGCAACGGCCTGGAACCGGTGCGATCCGCAGGAGTGGTGGTCGCGACTGCACGAACAGTGCGAAAAAGACGCTACCATCGCGCGTGTGGCACTCAAGTTTGATCACTCCATCAACGGCGGGCCGTTCTATCGCATTGTGGATGTGCCGAATATCTGTGATGTGCAATACGATTTCCTGAAACATAACGAGTGGATTACACTTCCGCCGGAAGCACCGATTATGGGATACCCCGTTGAGAACTGGTACCACTAATACCTATGGGAACCACATCTACGTCATCATTGATAGTTTTGAAAGAGCTCGCCGGACACGCACCGGTTACATTTAGCCCCGTGCAGCAATTCATATTGAGCCATATCGATCTCTTCACACATTTCTGGATTGCGGTGTGGTGGGTAACTGCCGTAGCGCTTGTGGCGAAGTACATCTATGAATACCGACGGTACTCACAAGAAAACCAGCGATGATGCACGACGGCTCCTGCATGAGGCTATCGCGACATGCGGCATTATTCGTGCAAGCGACCAGCGACCGATAGTCCGAACCGAGCACACCGGACAGCGCGATCCATGGCTGTGCGACCTGCGCGCCGTACTCCTCAGCGGCGAGAATCTGAGCGCATATGCCACCCTCTTTTGGGATCGATACGCAGCGCAATATCCGTTTCAGGTTGCGGGTGTTGAGACTGCTGGCATACCGCTCGTGAGCGCGATTGCAATGGAAGGTGCGCGACGCGGCACGCCGATTCAAGCGCTCTACCTCCGAAAATCACGTAAACGAAATGGGCTCATGAAATACATCGAAGGCGCGCCCGATGGAAACCCCGTTATTTTTGTCGACGACGTAATCAATTCTGGATCAAGCGCATTGAAGCAGATCAACATCCTGAAAGACGCAGGACTCACGGTTCGAGAGGTGTATGCCGTAGTCGCATACCGCGCCCCGGAATCCTATGCATCTCTTGGTGAATACCAGGTACCGGTGCGCAGCGAGTTTTCACTCACCGACTTTGGCATGAAACTGGTGCATGATCCGCTGCCGATTCCGGAGCGCACCATTCTCTGGAAAAACAGCGACGCGCAGCCCAGTTTTCATCTTGTGGTACCCCATGCTTCTCCAACCGTTCATGCCAATCGCGTCTATTTCGGCTGCGCCGACGGACACATGCGATGCCTTGATGCACGCACGGGGCACGAAATGTGGCGATTCAAGATCGGGGCACATCCGACGGGCAAGGGCATACTGTCGGCTCCGCTCATTGAGCACGGCACGCTCTTTTTTGGAGGATACGACGGCGTCTTGTATGCACTCGATACGGAAACAGGTTCTGTACGATGGAAAACAACCGCCTCGGAGTGGATCGGTTCATCCCCCTGTATCGCACGCGATCTAAATCTTGTATTTGTCGGCCTTGAGCACGGCCTGCGTGGTTCACGCGGCGGCATTGGCGCCTACGACGCATCCACCGGTACACTGCGCTGGAAACATACCCACTCGCAGCACACTCACGCTTCCCCGCTTTACATTCCTACCGAGCAGTTAGTAGTGATCGGTTCAAATGACGGCACAATGTATGCCTATGAACCACGCACCGGTGCACTGGTGTGGAAATACTCGTCGGGGGGCGAGATTAAAATGCGGGCTACATACATTCGCAGTCGGCGTGCGATCGTTTTCGGGAGCATGGATGGAGGCATCTATCTGCTGAATGCCGCCGACGGCGCACTGATGCGCCGAGCAGAGGCTGGTGCAGGTATCTATTCGACACCGGCGGTCACGGACGCCCTCATGTTCATTGCATCGCTTGATAAAAATATCTACGCCTTTGATCTCGACCTGACACCGCTCTGGACATTCGAAACAGGGGGCCGCCTCTTCGGTTCGCCGGTCGTGCACGATGATGTATTACTTATCGGATCAAACGATGGCGTGCTGTATGAGCTTGATACCGCAACAGGTAGTGCGCAGGCATGTACGCAACTCACCGAACGCATTGTTGGCTCCGCAGCCGTCACAAAAGACACAGCATTTGTTCAAACGGTGGCGGACGAACTCTACGCGCTGCGCCACTCATAACAAAAAGACCGACTCGTGCATCTCGTGCACGAGTCGGCTTTTTTCTGCGACCACCTCAGTCAGGCATCAGCCTGAACGGCGCTGGCGCTCCCGGAACTCCTTCTGAGCCGCCGGAGAAACCCGCGACCGATCACTCGCACTGCTGAAGCAGCGCGGACCGGGATTGTTGAAGTGGAAGCACCCCGATGAGTTGCACGAGCTCTTGCGCGAGGCGCATTGGCTTGAGCACGTGCCAGGGCCATCGGGACAGGTGCGATTGCACACCCGTTCCCAGACGCCGCAGAACTGAGCCTGCGTCTGCTGCGCTTCGGCGCGCGGCGCCGAGAACGAGACCAGGACCAGCATCAGAAATGCCAAAAGATACCTCATGTGTACCTCCCTGCGCGGGTGTCAGAACCACCTGACACATACCGACTTCCTCAAGTAGTACGTCTCAAGCAATGCGATGTCAAGGAGACACCTGTGTCTCATCCACCACGATCTTGCTCTTGCCGCGTGGCGTTATGGGCAGCTCCGTGCGCGTCACGACATGTACCGAAACACGCTCCCCCACGAGCGAGCGCATATTGTCGATAATCCGCTCGATTGTTTGATCCTGAAATGCAGGACCTGGAATGACCCGAACTTCAAGCGACGCATCGGCGATCTTCGCAATCTGATACTGCAGGACGCTATTCATAAAGCCATCCATGGCGCCATCAAATTCAAGATGATGTACGGCACGATGCGGAAAAACGAGCATCGCGGAATATCGTCCCTCTATCCAAATGCGCGGCGATCGTAAACCGCACGCGCATGGCTCTTCTGAAATGTATCCCCGATCCCCCGTGTCGTATCGAATAAACGGCATACCGGTATTAAAGAGATCCGTGGCGAGAATACGGCCGGCCTCGCCCGGCGCAACGGGACTGCCCTGTTCGTTCACAATTTCAACCGCAACCGCTTCTGTATTGATGTGAAAACCACGATGCTCAGCACATTCCACACCAACGACACCAATTTCTTCGAGCCCATATCGATCGTACACAACACACCGAAAATGTTCCTCAACGAGCGCGCGTGTCGCATCACTCAGCATTTCGCCAAACGAGAGAATGTATTGTGGCGCGGGCTTGGGCAGCGTCGGATCACGCTCAATTGCACGCAACATCTCAAGCAGTACCGACGGGTACGCTGAAAGCACATCGGGTTGAAACGCTACGATCCGCTCGAGTGCCGAACGTGTATCGGCTAAAAAATGTTCGACCGGGACGAACAGTCGGTACGCATTTATAGGACCGCGTATTTTGATACGAGCAAGACGCGTGGTCGGTAAACGGGAAAGCGGCCAGCCGAGCCACCACAGAAACCGCAGTGATGCGAAATCAATATATTTATCGGTCACAGCCTGTTCACTCAACAAAAATCGAAATGGGGTTCCCGCGGTTCCCGATGTCACGTACCAAAACGACTGCACGAGTGTGCTGTTGTCGACGTAATCTTCCACCATCCGATTCGCAAAAGTCTGCTTACGCATGATCGGCAAGTTACGCATGTCAGCCCGCGTTGTAATATCGGTTGGACGAACACCCGCAGTATCCAGCAGTTCGCGATACAGCGGGACATTCTTATACGCGTGTCGTACAAGCGCAGCGAGATACCGGTCCTGCCATGCATATTGCGCCTTGAGCGATCGCTTATGCAGCGTACAAAACAACGCAAACCACACCTGCTCTTTAATTGTTTCGATCATGCCCATGTCTCGCGGACGAAATACTGCGCCTTACCGCTTGCCGCTGCCGGAATCTCATCGGTGAGCTCCCACCGTATTTGTACCGACGGATGCATGAGGCGGACCATCAACTGTTCCACAAAATCTTTCTGCTGCGCAAAATGTGGTCCGGGTATAACTCTAAAGGTAAAGAGGAGCGGTCCCTGCTGGATAATCTGATACTGCAGTATGGAGTCTCGGTACGTGCCGAGCGCGTACGAAATATCAAGCAGCGTAACCGTGCGACCTCCTTCAAGCTCAATCATCTCTGAGGTACGTCCTCGGAAGCGCAGCGTCGGCGTCGTGCGGCCACAGGTACACGGCTCGACATCAAACGACCCAATGTCCCCCAGCTCATATCGAATGAACGGCATGATGCGATTGTCGAAGGTGGTAACAACAATGCGCCCCTCTTCCCCTGCGGGGATCGGTGCACCGGAAGCATCAACAATTTCTACGTA
>CAZVMJ010000064.1:0-4732 GCA_964628005.1 uncultured Candidatus Saccharibacteria bacterium
CCGTACGCAAAAGTCGTAAATGGAAAAGTGACTGACGACATTGTGTATCTCAATGCGTTCGAAGAAGAGCAGCATCCAATTGCGCATGCAGCTGTAAAAATCGATGGCGCAGGAAAACTTTTGGACAAGTACGTCGAGTGTCGATTGAAAGGTGAACCAGTACTTGCTGAGCCTAATGAGGTGAAGTACATGGACATCGCAACAAATCAGATGTTCTCAATTGCTACGTCGATGATTCCATTCGTTGAAAACGACGACGCAAACCGAGCGCTCATGGGTTCAAACATGCAGAAGCAGGCTGTTCCGCTCATCGTTCCGGATGCACCGTTTGTCGGTACCGGCGTTGAGGCAATTGCGGCGCGCGACTCAGGACGCCTCATTCTTGCGGAAGACGCAGGCGAGGTAACCTACGTAGACGCAGCACTCATTAAGGTAAAGAACGCTGACGGCAAGACGAAGGAGTACCCGCTCGTGAACTTCTCACGAACGAACGGCTTCACCACCTTCCACCAGCGCCCGGCAGTTTCTGTGGGCGACGCGGTAAAGAAGGGCGGCTTGCTCGCTGACACGTCGACATCGGTCGGCGGACAAATGGCGATCGGACAGAACGTCCGCGTCGCATTCCTCCCGTGGTTCGGTGCAAACTTCGAAGACGCAATCGTTATTTCCGAGCGCCTCGCAAAGGATGCACGATTCACCTCCATTCACATGGAAGAGTTCGTCTGCGTCGTGCGCGATACCAAGCTCGGCCCTGAGGTAACCACGCACGATATTCCGAACGTTTCGGAATTCAAGCTCCGCAATCTCGACGAAGACGGAGTCGTGCGCATCGGTGCAGAAGTGCGCCCGGGCGACATTCTCGTTGGTAAGGTCACACCGAAGGGTGAGACACAGCTCACTCCGGAAGAGCGACTCCTCCACGCGATCTTCGGCGAAAAGGCGAAGGACGTGAAAGACACCTCGCTTCGCATGGAAGGCGGTAAGCGCGGTCGTGTGATCGGCGTGAAGATCTTCAGCCGCGAAACGGGCGATCAGCTCGAATCTGGCGTGATCAAGCGCGTGCATATTGAAGTGGCACAGCTCCGCACCATCTCGGTGGGCGACAAGCTCGCCGGTCGTCACGGAAACAAGGGTGTTATCTCCCGCGTGCTTCCGGAGGAAGACATGCCGTTCGATGCGGACGGTAATCCGGTAGACATCATCCTCACGCCGCTCGGCGTTCCGTCTCGAATGAACCTCGGTCAGATTCTTGAGCTTCACCTTGGTCTTGCAGCAGAAATGCTCGGCTACCAGGCAGTTGTCCCGTCGTTTGCGGGCGCAACCGAAGCAGAGATCCGCGAGGAGCTCGAGAAGGCAGGCGTTGATCCATCAGGAAAGCGCACGCTCTTCGATGGACGCACGGGTGAACCGTTTGCGCAGCCGGTTTCTGTCGGTGTCATGTACATGCTCAAGCTGCATCACATGGTTGAAGACAAGATCCACATGCGATCAATCGGTCCGTACAGCCTCACCACGCAGCAGCCGCTCGGCGGAAAGGCGCAGAACGGCGGTCAGCGTGTCGGAGAAATGGAAGTGTGGGCGTTCCTCGGTTACGGCGCTGCATACTCGCTCCGAGAAATTCTCACCATCAAATCAGACGACATCTTGGGTCGCTCCGCCGCATTCGACGCAATCGTCTCCGGCAAGCGCATCGAAGAAACAAACACACCGGCTACATTCAATGTCTTGGTCCGACACTTGCGTGGCCTCGGTATCGATATCGACTTCGTCGAATCGAATCCGGAACTTTAATCGCCGTAATTCATCACCACCATGCAAAAGAAAAAGGACATCATCCCGCAGTCGTTCGAAGCAGTGGCAATGCGCCTTGCTTCGCCTGACCGCGTGCACGAATGGTCATACGGCGAGATCACAAAGCCGGAAACCATCAACTACCGAACACAGCGACCGGAAAAGAACGGCCTCTTCGATGAGCGCGTCTTTGGTCCGGAGAAAGACTACGAATGCTACTGCGGTAAGTACCGCGGTATCCGCTTCCGCGGCATTGTCTGCGAGAAGTGCGGCGTAGAAATTACGCGTGCAATCGTTCGCCGCGAGCGCATGGGTCACATCGACCTTGCGACTCCAGTGGCACACATTTGGTTCCTCCGCGGCATCCCGTCGCGCATCGCCCTCATGCTCGGCCTTTCGGCTGCAGAAGTTGAGAAGGTTGTGTACTTCGCGGGCTACATCGTCACGAAGGTAGACGAAGATGTGCGCACGCAGCTCTTGAAGGATCTTGAGCAGGAATTCCAGCAGAAGAGCAAGGCTGCGGCAAACGCAGACGTGAAGACGGAGCTCAAAGAGAAGGCAACGAAGGCGAAGAAGGAGATTGAATCCATTCGCGAAGGCGTTGTGCTCGATGAAGCTGCGTACCACCTCTTTGCCGTGAAGTACGGCGCTATGTTCCGTGCGGCGATCGGCGCAGAGGCGCTCTATCAGATCTTGAAGTCAATCAATCTTGAGACGCTCATCGAGAAGCTCAAGGAATCGTACGAGAAGGCAGGTGCAGCGGAAAAGGACAAGGTGCGCAAGCGCCTCGGTCTTGCGGAAGCATTGCACCGCGCAGGCGTTCGCCCGGAGTGGATGTTCATGACACGACTCCCGGTTGTTCCGCCGGCACTTCGACCGATGGTTGCACTTGAAGGTGGACGCCACGCTTCATCGGATCTCAACGACCTCTACCGTCGCGTGATCAACCGAAACAACCGCCTCAAGCGCTTGCTCGCGATCCACGCACCGGAAGTCATCCTCCGAAACGAAAAGCGAATTCTTCAGGAAGCAGTCGACGCGCTCCTCGACAACTCAATGCGCCGCGGCGCAGGTGTCTTGGGTATCCTCGGCGGACGCCGACGCGCGCTCAAGTCGCTCGCTGATTACCTCAAGGGTAAGCACGGCTACCTCCGACAGAACCTCCTTGGTAAGCGCGTGGACTACTCGGGCCGCTCGGTCATCGTTGTTGGTCCGGATCTCGCGCTCGATCAGTGCGGTCTGCCGAAGCACATGGTGCTCGAGCTCTTCCGCCCGTTCGTTATTCAGGGTCTCCTCGCACGCGAACTTGCATACAACATTCGCGGCGCAGGTCGTCTCATTGAAGACGAAGCACCGGAAGTATGGCCGATTCTTGAAGAGGCGATCCAGAACAAGTACGTATTGCTCAACCGCGCACCGACGCTTCACCGTCAGTCGATCCAGGCATTCCGCCCGGTCCTCATTGAAGGTAATGCAATCCAGGTGCATCCGCTCGTATGTCCTGCGTACAACGCAGACTTCGACGGCGACGCAATGGCCGTGCACGTCCCGCTTTCTGAAGCTGCACAGCTCGAAGCGAAGATGATGATGTCGGCAAACAAGAACATCTTGAAGCCGGGTTCAGGCGACGTCGTAGTTGCATCAAAGCTGCTCGACATCGTGCTTGGCTGCTACTGGATGACCAAGTCTGTTGACGGACTCAAGGGTGAAGGAAAGTCGTTCCCGACAACCAACTCGGCAATCACCGCATTCGACTTTGGCGCAATTGATATGCGGGCAAAGGTGAAGGTGCTTCCGTCGGACTCTCCGAAGTACGCGCAGTACAATGGCCAGGTCTTCGAGACCACGGTCGGCCGACTGCTCTTCAACTCGGTACTCCCGTCTGACTTCCCGTACATGAACGAGGAGATCACGAACAAGCGTATGGGCGCACTCGTGCACAATCTCGTGACGCACTACTCGCTCGACGGCATCCCGAAGATTCTCGACTCGATCAAGAAGTTCGGCTTCCGCTACGCGACACATGCAGGTATTACGTGGTCGATCTCGGACGTTATCGTTCCGCAGATCAAGCACGAAATGCTCCAGGCCGGTAAGGAGGCTGCAGCGAAGGAGCTCGACAACTACAACAATGGTCTTCTTACGGAAGACGAACGCCGCCGCTCAACCATCGACATTTGGGCAAAGACCTCAAACGATCTGCGAAAGCATGTTGTTGAGGCGCTCGATAAGCAGGGTCCGGTGCACGACATGATTACGTCGGGCGCACGAGGTTCTGTGGTGCAGCTGCACCAGATGGTGGGCATGAAGGGTCTCATTACGAACCCGCGCGGTGAAATCATTGAATTCCCGATCACGAGCTCACTCAAGGAAGGCCTCACACCGATCGAATACTTCATCTCGACACACGGTGCACGAAAGGGTCTTGCCGACACGGCACTCAACACCGCACGCGCCGGTTACCTCACGCGCCGACTCTTCGACGTCGCTCACGACGTTGTCGTACTCGAAGCAGACTGCGGAACCCGCGAAGGCGTTCTCATCCCGCGACCGGGCAAGGAGAACATCGGCGGATCATTCGGCGATCGCGTCGCAGGACGCGTGCTCGCGGAAGACGCGATGGAAGGCGAGACAGTGCTCTTCAAGCGCAATCACATGATTACGCGCGATGATGCGAAGAAGATTGAAGAGAGTGGCGTCATGGAAGTGACGGTGCGATCTCCGATGAACTGCAAGGTGGCACGCGGCGTATGCCAGAAGTGCTACGGCGTAGACCTCACAAACGGTGAAATCATCGACGTGGGTGAAGCGATCGGCGTTATCGCCGCGCAGGCTATCGGTGAACCGGGTACTCAGCTCACCATGCGTACATTCCACACCGGCGGTGTTGCAACCGCAGGCGGCGACATCACGATGGGTCTCCCGCGTGTTGAAGAAGTCT
>CAZVMJ010000065.1:0-4694 GCA_964628005.1 uncultured Candidatus Saccharibacteria bacterium
TCGCAGGAATACCCGCTGCCGTTTGCCATTCCATTACTGCCTTTTTTGTCGCACGACCGAAATACCCCTTCGGCAGCATGCCGTCCAGGTACCCCGCTTCGATGAGGTGATTCTGCAAACATTCGACGTCTGCGCCGCGGGCGCCGAGCGAAATATTCTTTGTAATTTCGCAGGCATGTTCCGGTGTTTGAACCGGTGCGTGATCAGCGAATACCAGGGCCGGGATCGCAAAAAGTGCGAATGCGCCCACTATTCCTATTTTTTTCATGTATTTGTTCAGTTATCGTTGAATAGAAAAAACTCAATTTCAACCAAACCGACGATACGCATAGATACCTCTACTGAGCGCCCGGAATCGATCATCGATCACCGGCACGTGCAAAGCGCCGCGCGCGACATGCGAAAGCACCAGTAACGACACGCTACCGATCAGCGATAGTGCCAGCGCAAATAGTATCGCTTTCTTATCCTCGTGTCGCAGCGAATCGTGCAACTGTGCCCATGCAATTTCTGAACTGTGCGCGTGCGAGTGTGGGACAAGTGCGTGCACTATGGCGCCATTCACAAGTGCGATGAGGAGAAATGCCGCAGCAAGCACCGTGAGCACCCGCATCGTTTTCATGGGCACAGTATACATGCCTCTAATACGGGCTGATTTATCGCCACTCGCGAATTACGCCCATTTTGATCGTGAGTGCCGCACCAAGTGAAAGCACCATCGCAGTCATGAGCACAATCCCGCCAATGACCGGCACAAGACCGACCACAAGATAGAGCACCGTACCAATGAGCACTGTTTTTACATTTGTTTCGTACTCCGGCGTCTTAAAGAGCCACTTTGCTGCAACGCTTCCCGCTACCAGCGGCACGATCATGGTAGCCATAATGATCGATGCGATATAGAGCAGGATGCCAAGAATACCGAAGGAGAGACCGATAATCGTAAACAAGAGGAGGAATGAAACGACCGGCGTAATGATCGCAAAGATTATGCCGCGACCAATGCTCGGCAGCGGGCGCTCAACCACTTCACGCACCAGAGTTTTTGAGAATCGCTGGAATACATACGCAAAAACAAGCGCGCCGGTGAACACCATGAAGATCTTCGCAACAAACCAAATGGAAAATATCGCAAACACGCCAAGCTTTGCAGCCTCGCGCACATCGGGACTCTTGGTGTATACCGTCTCACCGCGCACCACCGCACCTTGTTCAAGGACTGCTTGCTTTGGCGATTTATAGGTGAGCGCGCCGGTAATAATCGCCTTCGGCCCGAGCGTCACCTGCTCAGCCTGAATATCAACATTGCCGCCAATTGGCGCATTGATGCGCACGTCACCGCCGACGATCTGGAGATCACCCACAATCGGAGCGTCGATACGCACGACACCACCCGCAATAGATGCATCACCGCCAATTTTTGAAGACGCGATTTGCACCTGGCCGCCGGCGGCAAGCACATCGCCTGCGACCGCTCCCTGAATCACCACCGTTCCACCCGCTGCACGAATATCGTCCCCCACTTCAGAAAGCACCGAAACACTTCCACCGGCAACGATCACATCGCCCGACACCGGGCCGTTTACCAGCGCATTACCGCCGGCAGCCACCACATCACCCTTTACCGGCCCGGCGCTCGATACACTGCCGCCCACAATATAGAGATCGTCCGTGAGGGTCTCCGAGGCACCCAGTGAAGGACTGTCTCCTGCCCGAAATTCAGCGGCGGCGGATAATGAAGGGGTAACCAATAAAAGCGCAGTGAGCAGCGCAAGGGATCGAGATGAGCGCGTAGTCATATATCCATTGTACCTGCACACGTGCGCTCCGCAATTGCGCTACCGACCTGGTGTACACTTTCCCCATGCACGAACCCCGGAAAGCCCTCGGATACCCGCTGTACGCCGTCACCATTTTTCTTTCCGCGTTCCTCCTCTTTGCGATACAGCCCATTGCCGCAAAACACCTGCTGCCGTTCTTTGGCGGATCATCGTCGGTATGGGCCACATCGCTGCTCTTTTTTACGACGATCCTTTTTGCCGGCTATTCGTATGTCATGGTGCTCACGCGCTACAGACAGCACACACAGATTCTCATACATGTAGGCATCATTCTCGCCGCAGGGCTCTACACCATTGGGGCGGTTCTGCTCTGGGGTTCAATCTATCCACCACTCGAATCACTCTCCGACAGCACCATTCCGCCAATGCTCCGCGTTTTGATCGCGCTTTCACTTTCAATCGGCATTCCCTATTTTCTGCTTTCAACCACCGGCCCGCTGCTGCAATTTTGGTACGGCACACACGTGCACCATGAGCCATATAAACTGTACGCACTTTCAAATGCCGGGTCGCTACTCGCTCTGCTTTCATATCCTTTTTTAATTGAGCCCTATTTTTCACTCGGTACGGAAGAGGCTGCCTGGATCGTGCTCTTTCTCATGTACAGCGTGCTCATAGGCGGTATCGCGCTTACCGTACAACAGCTCCCACCACGTACGCGCGAACAGCACAAAACGGTCAGCGGTTACTCCGCGCTACGCGCTATGACATGGGCCGGCTATGCGGCACTCCCCGCATGTATGCTTGTTGCCGTTACCACAGTACTCACGCAGCTCATTTCGCCTGTACCGCTTTTGTGGATCGTGCCGCTCGCACTCTATCTGCTTACGTACATCCTCGCATTTTCCGATTTCCGCTACCGCACGTATCTTCCTCTCTTCACTCTGATCGCCGCGATTGCCGCCTACATATACACACCCGCCACACCGCGAGAAATTGTGCCTGAGACTGCGGCATATCTTTCGCTTTTATTCTTTGCATCGCTCATGTGCCACGCCCGCCTTTATACGCTGCGCCCGGAAACATCTTCGCTCCCTTTCTTCTACTTCTGCACATCGCTTGGCGGTGTGATAGGCACACTTTTCGCAAGCATCATCGCACCCCTCGTATTCAATAATTATTTCGAATTTCCACTCGCGCTTGCAGTCACTGCTGCGCTCTCGATCTACCTCATGCCGCGCGGCGTATACCCGCTCGCGATGCCCGAGAGCTGGATCAGAGCGGTTACCCTCATCACACCATTTGGTGCAGCACTTTTGTTTACGAACATCGTAACCGCAGACGTCTCTCCGAACATTCTCGCAAGCAGAAACTTCTATGGTGCTGTACAGATTCAATTTGAAGAAACGCGCACGATGTTGCAACACGGCACCACCATGCACGGCTTGCAAGCAACTGAGCGCGAATGGTCCTATGTCCCAACCACCTACTACACCGGGGGCAGTGGCCTCGCACGTGCCATTCGCTCCGCACAGGAGCGCGCCGGAACAGGGCCAATTCGCGTCGGCATTGTCGGCCTTGGCTCCGGTACCGCCGCCACGTATTGCCGCGACGGCGACACGTACACTTTTTACGAGATAGATCCGCGCATCAAAGATATCGCCACGCAATACTTCAGCTATCTCGCGCGCTGCGAAGGCTCAAGCGTGCGCATTGGCGACGGGCGACTTCTCCTCCAAGAAGAATCTCGGACAAGCGAGACTGGTTACGACATCCTCGCCATAGATGCGTTTACCGATGACGCGATTCCCGCACACTTACTCACCAAGGAAGCAGTAGCACTCTATATGAGTCGCACGCGTTCTCAGCAAAGCATTGTGGCGATCCACACTTCAAATCGTTTTCTCGCACTCGCACCGATGCTGCTGTCTATTACAAAAGAGCTCGGTCTCTCAGCGATGATCGTGAATGACAACGGAGAGGGCGGATACCTCGGGAGCGCATCGCAGTGGGTTTTGCTATCACGCGATGCGATTGTTTTTAGTGATACAGCCTTCACGGGTGTATTGCCGTGGTTCCCACCGGAAGAATTTCCTGCGCCGTGGACCGACACATATACATCACTCTTTAGCGTGCTCGCACTGCCAGATTTCATGCTGCCTAATCGATCACGCGAATAGATGATCCTGTGGCCGGCGATGAGCTGCCGACAGTCGTCGTTGCGCCAGTATTCGGAACCGCGGGTGATGTATCTACTGCCGTATACCACCACACAGCGGCCACTACGGCGAAAATAGCGATAACGGAGGCGGCAAATACGCCCGCAGACATCGTTTGTTCTTGATTTGGATTCATAGAACTGCATCAAACCAACAAGACACCAAAGAAACGATGAAGCGATATTCGGATACCGTTCATGTATACTACTCATCCCATGCAACAGCCCGATTACAAACCGGCGCTCCGACGCCTGCGAAAAGATCCACATATGGCGGCGCTCATAAAACGCCACGGCTACCCGGATCTCTCGCGCTATCACGGCGATATCGATATCTTTCACTCACTCTTGAGATCGATCATCTCGCAGCAAATATCGACCGCCGCGGCGCGCTCCATTCATGCGCGCGTTATTGCACTCTTTAAAGACGGTGTCCCTACACCACAGGCACTCAAAAAGATTCATGCCACCCGTCTGCGCTCCGCAGGACTCTCCGCGCAAAAAGTTTTATATGCGCGTGATCTGGCAAAGCGATGTCTTGATGGAACCATCGATGAATCTCGCTTTCCCGAGATGACATCGCGGGAGATAATTGAGCACCTTGTCGCTGTAAAAGGAATCGGTGAGTGGACAGCACAGATGATGCTGATATTCCGCCTCCATCGACTTGATGTGCTTCCGTATGGTGATCTCGC
>CAZVMJ010000066.1:0-4642 GCA_964628005.1 uncultured Candidatus Saccharibacteria bacterium
CGCGCTCTGCACCACGGTCGCAAGTGTTGATGTACTGAAGTGATCACCGTGAATGTCTGTTACCAGGACTACCGCTGGAACACCGCCACTCGTGTATGCATCCGACGATCCGGTGGGATCAAGCACGATGCGTGTGCCATCAAAATCCACCACCGCACTTGCGTGCTGCACGGGAATAATTGTCGGTAATGCCCCCTGTGGCGTGTTTGGTGAATCTGAATCCGACATGCGCGTCCCGTTCGAGGAGGTTCCCACCGTGAAGTAATAGATACTGCCAAGCACGAACACCAAACCGAGGAGCGTGAGTAGTTTTTTCATACATTGCATTGTACACAGATCGCGTCTGTTGCTCGCGTGAATTTCGTGGATTGCGGTATGCTATGGTGCCACCGGGAGAAAGGAGCTCACCATGAAACCCAACAAAGAGCAGTACAACGAAGCCCTGGCCACGCGTGCGCGAGCCATGGAAATGCACGCCGCATACGTCGACTCAAACGGCGCCGATCCGGCACTCCTTGCATCGATCCTGCGATTCGTGCAACCCGGCCTCTACGAGCACTTCAAGAGCGCACCCGATGATCTGAAGTTCTACATCGTGCTCGGCGCTCAGATGGAAGTTGATTCGCATCGCCCAACGGTCGCGTACTCATCGCTCTATGGGGCACGCGGCGGAACGCTCGCCGGTCGTCATCTCTTCGATCAGGAGAACGGCTTTCTCACGCCGATCAGCCGCGAGACATACATGGGGCCACGATTCAAGCTCATCACTCCGCTTGCCCTGCACGAAGCCGCGATGATTCTGCAGGGCGCGCCGCTAATCAGCTGGACGAAGGGACGCGAGCGGTTCTTTGAAGACGTATCCAACTACGCCGGTCGTCGCATCAGCGAATGATCGCGATCACAACGATACGAAAAAGCGGGGCCATGCCCCGCTTTTTTGCCGTACGATGGAATGTCTTACTTACCTTCTATCTTGGCCTCCATGCCAATGCGCGCCATCATTTTATTGAGCGGCAGCACGACAAAGAAATAAATTGAAGCGGTAACCACGAGGAACGACACAAGGGAATTGATGAAATTCCCGTATTTAATCGCGCTTCCGTTTACCGTCCAGGCAAGCTGGGAAAAATCCGGTTGCGCAAAGAGTGCGGCAATAAGTGGCGTCATGATGTCGGTGACGAGCGAGGTTACGACAGTACCAAAGGCGGCACCGATGACCACGCCGACGGCAAGATCGACAACATTTCCGCGCATTACAAATGATTTAAATCCCCCCATAACGTTTGATGATTATCTCGTATGTCGCAATTGTACACCGCCTCTCGTGCAACACTAGACGGTAAGTTTCGACCCGATGATCGGTGCCGGAGTCGGCGCATCGCTCTTCGAGAGCCACGTGAGTGCCTCCTCCTTTGACTTGAAAAAGTAGATGTCGTCTCGTCCTGCGAGCGAGGCCACAATATTTGCCGCGAGCGTGGTGGTCGGGCCGGCACCATACCCTGCGCTTTTACGAATGAACGGCTTATTCGATTTCATGTATGCCGCAAGCATGGAAAGTGCCTTGGGAACATACGTACCTGAAAAATCGCTCAGGTTTATGAGCGATTGTAGTGGTGCACCATGGGCAGTGTGAGCGGCTTCAATCGCCGCGTGGCCCGTGCGAATATCTTCGTCGAGCATCGCGAGATGGGCGGCGGTAATCGCCCCATGCAAGCTCGAATGGATAACACCATTCGGCAAGACCTCCAGCGTGAGCACGCGATCGTTCATGTGAGAATTGTACCTCGATCTATGGACACACGACGCCGCATTGTGGAGATCTATGCCTGCGCGCTTTCGGCGAGCCACGCCCGAGCCTCATCCTCCGATTCAAAGAACGCGAGATTATCTCTGCCCGCGAGTGTTGCCACAATGTTTCCTGCAGTATTCGACGCGGCCGATCCGCCATACCCCGCCCCTTTCTCGATAAATGATTTATTTGAACGCATGAAATCAGCAACCGTACTCATGGCCTCCGGCACATAGGTGCCCTCAAACCTCGTGAGGTCGATGAGTGATTTAAATTTTGCACCCCTCTTTTGGAATTCACCGTACACAATGAGCTTTGCTTCTGCCACATCCTGCTTGAGCTGCTGTACACGATCGGATGTAATGGCGCCGAGAAGCGCCGCTCGCAATACACCTGCCTCATCAATTGAGACGGTGAGCACTTTGTCGGAAGAGTGCGGAAGCGAACTCGGAGCCTCCATACTTATGTACCAAGGACCTTTTTAATTTCCTCAAGTACCGATTGTGGCGTAACGTGCGCCTTCACGAGGAACGATGCTGCACCGCCCTCCTTCATGCGCTGTACGCTTTTTTCGTCAGACAAGTTACTGATAACAATAACCGGCATATGTTTCGTAGCCTCCATAGATTTCAGCGCACCCAAAACCTCAAAACCGTCTTTATTTGGAAGCAAGATGTCGAGCAGAACCACATCGAAATGCAGTTGAATCGCGCGCTGTACGGCAGAATCACCGTCATAGGCACACTCCACCTCGTATGAGTGGCCGCGGAAATGGTTGGCAAGAATAGATGATAGAAACTGATCGTCTTCCACCAGAAGGATTCGTGACATAGCCGGCATTATGCCATACCCCACCGCGCGCTACGAACTAGATACGACCAACCTTCGTTGATGAGTAAATGGCGTACACAGCACCAAGACCCACTAGTGAGTAGATGATCGAAGTGACCATGTTTGTCCCAAAGAGCGCCTCTACCAAATTAAAATCAAACAGACCAACGAGTCCCCAGTTAATCCCCCCGACAATTATCAATAAGAGCGCGACCCAATCCACTGCGTTCCATGCGTTTTGCATATGTACGCATGGTACCGAGCACGCCGTGGTTTTATGATGAAGTTCGCGCACGGCGCACGACGTAACGAATCGAGACCACCGGCGTGAGCCAGTGGTCTCGTGAATGATCTGGGCAGGCTTGTGCATCTATTCGCGGCCCTCGTTGACGAACTGCATGATCAGCTCCGCGTATCGCTTGGTCGCTGGGGTGGGATCTTTATCAAAGATTCCCATGATCCCGGCGGCATATGCCGCCTCGATCTCATCAACGAACTCCGGGGAGCTCGCTTTGAGTTCGGCAACCGCACGGTTGTGCGCGTCGTTGATATGGCAGTTGAACACTGCGAAATAGACGTCGAGCTTTTCTGCCAAGGGCGCCTCCTATGGTTGCTGCCGAATATACAATACAATTATCGAGCGATATGTCAAATAGCGCTACGCCGCACACAAAAACCGCCCGGCAGTGCGCGCGGGCGGTCTTTTGTCGTGAACTACGTACCTGATCAGAGTAGATTTTTGCGCTTGAGCGCAGCTTCCACCTCTGTCCACGACTTCGTTATGCCTGCGATGCCGACGATGGCACCTTGGTCGTTGGTGACATGATGCGAGTAGCTCACACCTGTCTCCGAAAAAAGGAGTCGTCGAATCGAGCTCAGGTTCGGACCCATGGCAGGCTCCGGAAGCGAATCAGCCATGAATTCCTGAACGGCGATGGTGAACTTCTTTACGTCTTCAATCGTGACAGCCATGGAACCTCCTGGTCAGTGGCTGCTGTAGCTATGCCACAATTTCCATATTTCGGCAAGTTATGTGCACCGATCGCTTCGACCATAGAAGAGGCTTAAGATGCGCGGTGGCCCTTGTCTAAAAACAAAAGCCGCCCAACGAGGAGTCGGGCGACTCTCGCTGGGCGGTACTACTGAACTCAGACCCGCTCCCAACCCCGCTGTGTCAGCAGGACTTGATCTTGATGGCACACGCGCGCATAGAGCGCGACATGATAGCCATCGATGACATCGCGCCGCTCTGGCGTGATACGTCGCTCCCTGATTTCCAGGAGGACTCCGTCGACGTCGATGACGTCGCCACGAATCGGTTCCGGCGCCCTCGCGAACGAAACCAATTTGCGGATCCGGAGATCACCCTGCTTTGCGGGATCGAGCGCATCGACGAATACCATTGCCTGCATGATGAGTGGCCTCGCTTCTGGTTACACCGCAGATACCGTACCATGAATATACATATACGTCAAATACGAATCTGCCCCGTATCTCGCCCTGCACGAGACCATTTCATAGACACCCGTAATGCTACGATGGCTCCATGAAAAGAATTCTTTTGATCGTGATAGCGCTCGCGACTCTGATCGGTGGTGGCGCGTACTGGTACCAAACAATGGGAGGCATGATGGGAATGAAACCGAGCGGCATGGGCGGCAAAACACTCACCGCAGAGGAAAAGGCGCAGTGCGGATATACGGATAGCGTAACCGAAGGCCCCTATTATGTTTCCGGCGCACCAGCGCTCAACGACGGCAACTTGAATTACACCAATATCAAAGGCAATCCCCTGAAAGTTTCGGGTCATGTGTACGAAGGTCTTGATGCATCGAAGCCGGTGGCAAATGCAGTGATCGATATCTGGCAGGCAGATACGGACGGCAGCTATCACCCGAATAAAAATGGGCCGATTGCAAATTTTGACTCATCTGAAATCGCGCTGCGCGGGACCGTTACCACCGATGCGCGCGGTTACTACGCATTCACCACCGTCTACCCCGGTGAATATACGGGCCGTGC
>CAZVMJ010000067.1:0-4620 GCA_964628005.1 uncultured Candidatus Saccharibacteria bacterium
GCACATATGGATCATCCGAAGCTTGACGTGGCATCCTGGCCGGCAGTCCCGTCTGTAACGATTTCCACACAGAAGGATGCGATGTCGGGGTACAACCTGAATATCGTGACGAGCAACTTCCGCTTTGCGCCTGAACACGCAAGCTCAGCAGTGATTCCGGGTGAGGGACATGCCCACCTTATGGTCGACGGTAAGAAAATTGCCCGCGTGTATGGGGCATGGTTCCACATTCCGGCTGAGGCAGTGGCAGCGAAGGGTAATCACGAAGTGATGGTGACACTGAACGCAAATGATCACAGCGATCTGGCGCACAATGGCGGCGTCATTCTGGCCACCACTTCAATCATGACAAATTAATTGTAGTTCCATTCAATCGCTATGAAAAAAATTATTACCAGCATTGCTGTTGCTGCCTTGGTGGCGGCGCCAACACTTGCAAGCGCTCACGAGCGGCAGGTATTCGAAATTAAAGGGAAGCAGTATGAAATCGTTGTTGGTTCGCTCGGAGAGCCGCTTATCGTGGATGATAAATCCGGCGTGGAGCTGATGGTTTCGACATTGCCATCCAAGAAGCCCGTCGAAGGGTTGAACGAGACGCTCAAAGTGGAATTGATTGCGGGCGATAAAAAGAAGACGCTCGATTTCGCGGCAATCTACGGTCAGCCGGGCGCGTACAAGGCGCCGTTTTTCCCGACGGTTGCCACAACGCTTTCGTACCGTGTATTCGGTGAGATTAACGAAACGCCGTTCAACGTAACGTTTACGTGCCATGCTGGCGGACACGCAGAAGCGCAGGAGGATACGTCGCGTACTGAGATTTCTGAAGGCGTTGTTCGCATTCTCAAGACGGGTGGCTTTGGCTGCCCTTCGCCAAAAGCAGATATGGGCTTTCCGGAAGCATCCGCGGATGTCCAGTCGTTGAAGGAAACGAAGACAGGCTCCTTTGATGGGGCAACGGGCGTTGCAGCCGCTGCGTTCGCGCTCGCAGCGCTGGCGTTCATCCGATCGCGCAAGTAAAAACAGGATATGATCCGGAGGGGCGCAAGCCCCTCCGGAAACGTGTATGCGGCGAGTCCTCTTTTTCATAATAAGTGCACTCATGCTCGCGCCTGCGTTCGCGAGCGCACACGCTACGCCGGTATCTGTAGAGCCGCACTCGGGTGCGCAGATGGCGGTAGCACCCGAGCGGATCATCATTCGCTTCAGTGAGCGTCTTGAAACGGAATCGAGTCGCATTTCCGTTACGAATGAAGCGGGTGAGCGCGTCGCAGTGCCGCCTGCTGTCGTCGGTCCGGATGCGTACACGCTCTCGACACCGGTCACGCTTTCCGACGGAATTTACATCGTGTCGTGGAGTGTGGTGTCACAAGATGACGGACATTTTACGAAGGGCTCGTTTGCGTTCTCTATCGGCTCAAAGCGTGCACCGCGCTCATCTGATTTGCAGATCGTCCAGATAGCGAGCACGAAAGAAGCTGTTGCAATGACGGTTGAATTCGTCGGCAATGCGTTACTGCTAGGTGTGATCGTGGTTTTGTATCTTGCGCGCGGAAACCGGGACATTCGACGCGTGCTCTCAATCATTGCAGTGTTTGGAGGTGTAATCGCAATCAGTGGCGCATATGCGCAGCTCTGGCTCAAATCGACGGAGCTTGCAGCGCTGCATGGCATCGCGTTACGCGAAGCGTTTTCAATGTATATCGGTACCGCGGCAGGCCTTTCAACAGTAGTACGCGGCGCGGCCCTTGGTCTTGCGGGTCTCGTTGCAGGCCTCTCACATTTTCGAGCCATTCGATTCAGTGCGCTCTTTGTTGGGGTCTGCGTGCTTGTGTTTGCGTATTTCCGCGCATCGATCAGTCATGCAACGGCAAATCCATTCTTCCCAGCGCTTTCGATCGCGGTGAATTTTATACATGTCATCGAAAAAGATATTTGGTTTGGCGTGTTGACCGTGGTTATCTGTCTGGCATTTACGCGCATGCGCGATGACGTGTTGCCGATGCTCGTTCCACGGATCATCCGCTTCCTATCAGGAAATCTAATTATCCTGACGCTCTCGGCCACATACATTATTTGGCTGCATTTAAAATCGTTTGACAATATCCGGGCAACCACGTGGGGCGCGGCGTTTGTTCAACTTGCCGCCGCTGCGTTCGTGTTGATCGCGATCCATACATACCACGTCATAGCGCAGCGATATCGGCCGCAGCTATTTCGTGCTGCGCTGCCACTCACACTGGCTGCGGAAATGGTTATCGCCCTGATCGTCATTTTCTTTTCCTCGGTTGTGATCATCACATCGCCGCCGTCGCACGATCGGGTGCACGCGTACAGCGAACGAAGCGGCCAAACATCGGTGCGACTTGAGCGTTCACTATCCGATGACGATATGGCGCTCCTCACGGTTGAGGGAAATCCGAATGCGCCACTGGTCATTGTTGGCGATAGTGACGGCGGTCTGCAGCCGAAACTTTCCGAGCGGTTTGTCGGCGGCTACACGTTCCCGGCAGCGCTGCTGCGCGATGATCCGCGCGTTGAAGTGGTCGTGCCCGGGAGCGGAGGGTATGACACGCGGGTCGTTTTTGCGGTACGGAGTAGCGATTTTACCGGCCCGCTCGATGTGAGTCGCTCCTTTGATTCATTCACATTGGTAATGCTCGGTATCGGATTACTCGGTGCGCTCTATGCACTTGTACTCGTGCGGATTGCCAATGATCATCGCGTTGCACCACTGCCGCGGCGATTCTTGCCGGGTGTCGCGCTTGGCATTGGCATTGCGGCGATCGTGACATTGAATATGTCGGCGCTCGCCGAGCGGTCGCTCGCGAACCCCTTTAAAGCGCAATGCGAAGCTGACGGCAATATGTGGCATATCATGCAGTCATTACGTGCCGGGGTGCCGGTATCTGCCGCAGCCCGCGAAGGATGCATGCTGCAGAGCGGTCAGTATCACTTCGCTGACGCCCGCGAGTATGCATACCTGCGCTCACTGCCGCCAGCACAGGTTACGATCGATCATGAGCAGATCGTTGCAGGCGTGCCTGCCGTCATAGGCGTTCGCTTGCATGAGCAATCAGGAGAACCTGCATTGTTGTCGGTTGAGCATGAAAAACTGCTGCACGTTATTATTGTCGCAAAAGATATGCGAGCGTTTTCGCATATTCATCCGGATGAAACGGTGTCGGCGTACGCTGAAAGTGTTGAACATTCGTCATTCTCTCTTTCGCACGTCTTTCCGGAGGCAGGCACCTATATTGTGGCTGTCGACTATCTGCATGGGCTCACGCATGAGTCGCGACAATTTGAAGTGGAGGTAGTCGGAGCACCGGAACAGAAGGCAGATATCGCGCGATACTATTCACCGGCAACATTTGACGGGTACCGGGTTTTGTTTGAACAAACGCGATCGTTTGTGGGTAATGACGTGACGTTACGTTACACAGTGACAAAAGACGGGGAGCCTGTGACAAACATGGAACCATATCTCGCCGCGGCAATGCATATTGCGGTGGTGAAAGCAGACCGGTCAGTTTTTATACATGGTCATGGTGAAGTGCATCCGCCGGGATACGTGTATGCGCCGCCAAAAAATGGCGTACATGTGCACGCACCACCTCCCGCATCATTTGGTCCCACGATTGAGGCGCACCTCACCATACCGGAGCCCGGGTTTTACACCGCGTTCGGCGAATTCATGCACGAAGGAAAAGTGATTACGACGAAGTTTTCGTTCGTCGTCGAATGATTCGCCGATAGGCGCCTACCGCCATTGCAAGGAGTGCGACACTGAGGCCGCCCCCGAGACCAGTGAAGAATTCTTTCGTGAAGGTGAATGCGCGCTCTTTTCTGCCTGGCTCTACCGAGAGTTCAAATGATGTGTCGACGAGCTCCGTATCGCCCTGCTGATAGCGCGCGAGTAGTGTATAGGTGCCGCTTTTAGGAAATTGATAGGTGAGTCCGGTGGAGCCAAACAGTGCATCCGCGATCCAACCCGAGAAAAGTGTCTCGCCGGTCTTCGTGCCGTCGTCGCGCTTTATGCGCACCCACACCTGCGAGTATTCGATTGGCTTGGTGCGTTCGGCGTCGGCAAAGAGCTTAAAGTCGAAACGGCCCGGCTCCATAGATTCAATGGAGAAGGTTTCGTAATCGATATCGACGTACCCCGCGCTCGTGGTCGCGGTGAATGTAAGGCCGGTGCCGTGTGCGAGCGCTCGATCGCTGTAAGCGCTGAATGCAAGGACGGTTAAAAAGACAGGGATCAGCAAGACAATGCGCATGCTAGTAGAGCGACGGGATCGGATTAATCGTGAACGTCTTTTCGCAGGATGACGTGCCACCGCGCCCTTTCGCGTTCAGTTGAATTTTTTGCGATGCGCCAGCCACCATGGAGACAAAAGCGAATCCGCTCGGGCGCAGAAGGCCTATCGGCACCTGTACGTAATCGCCGCTGAGCTGATAGAACTCCACGTTATCAGTGCCTACCGATGTCCAGGATATCTTTCCGGTTGATCCGTACGTATACGCATCAGCGTCGAGTTTTATCTCGCAGCTCGGTTTAGGGTAGGTAACCTTTGCCTGAATATCGCGACGAATCATGGTTGGCGTTGAAGTGCTGTCTGT
>CAZVMJ010000068.1:0-4584 GCA_964628005.1 uncultured Candidatus Saccharibacteria bacterium
GTACAAGCTTCGGCACACCGCCGGTCATCACAAGCCAGAGCTCGGGAATAAATGCAAAGGCGAGCCTGATCATTTGCCCGATGCCGAAGTGCCCGATGATCTGTGGGATGAATCGAACAGCGAGCTTAAATGTTTGATCATCGTACGATTCAAACGATTCCGGCTCGTGCTCGAGTACGCGCTTCACGATTTCGGGCAGAATATTCATGTCGGAGAGGAATATCACAAGCATTGCGCGGTGTTCCTGCATCTTTTCGAGACCAATCTCGCCCTTGGTAACAATCGCGAGTGTGCCTTGGGATCCTGCAACCAATTGCGTGAGATCAAACGTTTGCTTCTCTTCATCGATTACGTTCCACAGCGCATAGCCGGCAGAGTTTTTCGTTACCGTGGGCCGTGCTGCCTGAATTGCATCTTTGTTGTGTTCAATGAGCTGCTTGATGCCTCGATAGATACTTCCTTCGAGTGTGTTGTCGCGCGCTTTAATGTCTGCCTCCGCGAGCGATACGGGCGAAAATGTCGTTTGTGTACCGTCTGAAAGCACGACATCGAGTGAACGAATATAGCGGTTGGTTTTTCCGTACCGCAGGGTGAGTTCGCCGCCGGAGTTATTTGCAATCATTCCGCCAAGTGCGCAGAGCTGTCGGGATGCCGGATAGGAGGGGATCATCTTGCCGGTCTTTTCAAGTGTTTGCTTCTCAAGATCGCGGTAATAAATGCCTGGCTCTGCTATCACCGATGCGTCGGTGAGCTTCAGAATCTGATTCATATACTTTGTGAACACCAGTGAGACGGAGTTGGTGAGTGGTCCGCCAGTCATGTCGGTGCCCGCAGAGCGTGGTGCGATTGATACGTCTTCGCCTTTGTGCTTTGCGTCACGCACGGTGCGTACCACAGCCGCCACATCATCGGCATCTTTCGGGAAAACAACGAGTTCGGGTGTGCGTTCAAACACGCTGGTGTCGCGGCTGTATTTCTTTTTGGTATCGGCGTCGTCGAGAACGTCGCCCTTGATAAGTGTGCGGAGTGATTCGCGAAGAGAGCTCATGAAAAAAGTATACCGCGCATCATGTGCACTCGAAGCAGAGAAATTGATGGGTGTTGCTATCTCACGCATAAGGGGCCGTCTTGCGACGGCCCCTGAAGAGCAGTGTGTGCGACGTGTTCAGGCGGTCATGCGTTCGGGGAAGTAGAGCCACCCTATTTCATGTCCGGCTTTGATGCCGCAGTCGGGAACGATCTTGCCCTCGCGAATGTGATTCCACAGTCGCGCGATACGGTCGTTTCCGCCGGCGCCGATTCGCACCTGGCTGATGCCGGGTGTGGAACGCGCATGGTCGAAAAACGCGTTCGTGATCATCTGCATATGGCCGATGCCGCGCTCTTCCTCTTTGATGTACCAGTGGAAGGCTTTGAGCGCATCGTCGTGCCGCTGGAAGAAGACGTGGCCGATGACAGTATTGCTCCGGTCAACGAACACGAGTCCTTCGTAGCCGACGCCAAAGAGGATCTTGATGACGATCGGCATCGGCAACCACCGAAACCATTTCGTCTTCTGATCGAACTGACTGCCGGGATCCGGGTTGCGGATCCAGTGTGCAATGTGCGCAAACACCGGCGTAGAGAGCCGGTGGGCTGCGTGGAGTTCGCGAGTCGAAACGACATGCATTTCCTTCATTGCTTCCCCCATGGGTGCGGTTCTGACGCCAAGTACTGCCAGAATGCTCCCACGCCATATTTGCAAAGTCAAGTCAAGTTTTGGGACAATGGCCGGAATTTTGTTCATGTGCATTTCACCGCTGCAATACGACTATGTGCTGCATGAAAGTACTCAATGTCTGGGCGTGGAACGCTCCATTAACACGTACGTGTGCGGTTGTTTGTATGGCGGCGCTCTCAGTCATCATCGTTCAGGCTCGTACCGCAACAGCGGATACCGGGAATGGCGCGTTTCGATGCGGCGTGGTTGGGGTCATGACGTCCAGCGGCGTTCCGATTCCGCTCCTTTCAAATTGTCCGAACACGTCGGCGCTCCCGGGGGCAAGCACAACGGTCCAACAATCAATGCCGGAGACGCTGGAGCACATGGTGGAGGCGATTATCTCGGAGACGATTGCATCTTCCACGATCGCGCTGCAGAGCGGTTCCACAACAGTTACCGGTACGGTGAATCCGCTTACAGGCCTTGATGTGCAGGTGAACACACCGTTTGGAGGCATTCATCTGTATGATCCTGTGTGCAAGCTGATCGTGAAAAAGATTGTTGTCGGAGGAACTGCGTCATCATCGGATTTTATGATCAATGTCTTCTTGGATGGCGCACACATCAGCGGATCGCCGCGGGCAGGCTCTGCTTCAGGTACGACCTATCAAAATCTCATGCCGGGAACATATCTGGTTTCTGAAACAGTGAGTGCGGGATACGTGCCGACGTTCAGTGGTGATTGCGATGCGTCGGGTCGTGTGGTGTTACCTCCCAATGGATCCGCTACCTGTGTCGTTACAAACACATTTGCTACAACAACGAATCCCGGCGGCGGAACAGGCACGTCCACTCCACCTGGCGGTGGTACATCGACGACATCTCCTCCCGGAGGTGGCGGTGGCGGTGGCGGATGTGTTGTGAACTGTAGTGGTTCATCCGGTGGAGGCGGCTCGAATCCGGGTGGTGGTACTACGCCAACAACGGGTGGCGGAACAACACCGGGCTCTGTTGCAGGTGTTTCAACGAGCACTACACCGGGCGCCGGTTCATTACCGCTGATCCCGAATACCGGTTACGGTGATGCGACGAGCATACTCTGGCTGCTGTTGGTCTCAGGTGTTTTTGCGCTGTCTGGTGCCGCATTACTGCTCGCGCCATCCACGGCGCGCACCCAGTAGCGTTACTTCAGTAGTACAATGCGAGTATGTTTCTTCTCGCGGTGTCTTTTGTAGCTGGCATTCTGTCAGTCCTTGCGCCTTGTGTATTGCCGCTCCTTCCGGTGATTGTTGGAGGCTCAATTACAGGCGAACGAAGTATTCGTCGAGCGTTTATTATTTGCGCATCGCTTGGAGTCTCGGTTCTTTTGTTTACCTTGGTGCTGAAGGCGAGCACTGTCTTCATAACGGTGCCGCAGGAAGTCTGGCAGCTCATCTCGGGAGTTATTCTTCTCGTGTTTGGCGTCTTGACGCTTGCGCCATCGCTCTGGGATCGGCTCGGATTTGTGAATGCGGTGAATCGATCATCGAATCGAGCGCTTGCGGTGGGATATCAGAAGAACTCCTTCTGGGGAGATGTATTGATGGGCGCTGCGCTTGGGCCGGTATTTGCGAGTTGTTCACCGACCTATTTCATTATTTTGGCTACCGTCCTGCCGGCGAGTTTCTGGATGGGTGTTGCCGATCTCATTGCGTACTGCGTCGGAATGGCCGGCTTCCTGTTTCTCATAGCGGTTATCGGTCAGCGTCTTGTTGACCGCCTCAGCGTCACCGCCGAGCCTTCGGGGTGGTTTCGCCGCGCGGTGGGTATTCTATTTATCGCACTGGCTATTCTCATAATCTCCGGGTACGACAAGCGGGTGCAAGTATGGTTTGCAGAGCGCGGCTTTGATGCTACTCGTCTTGAGCAGCGACTCCTTGGATCACAGGCGGAAAGTGTTTCGTACCCGACACAGGACATGGTGTTTCTGACGCCTGAGCAAAAAGCGACCGTTTACAAACGCGCTCCCGATTTCGTGGAGCCGTATGCCTATCTCAATACGAATGATGTTCCGGTTTCGCTCGCTGGGTACAGGGGCGACAAGGTGGTGCTTCTCGATATCTGGACATACAGCTGCATCAATTGTCAGCGCACGCTTCCGTACATAACGAAGTGGTACGAGACCTACAAAGATATGGGGCTGGAAATTGTCGGTATACACACACCGGAATTCGCCTTTGAGAAGGATCGCGGGAATGTGGAGAAGGCAATCGCTCAATGGGGTATTCGGTACCCAGTCATTATGGATAACGATTTTAAGACCTGGGCGGCGCTCGGTAATCAATACTGGCCACGTAAGTATCTGGTTGATATGGATGGGTTCATTGTGTACGACCACATCGGCGAAGGTTCGTACGAAGAAACAGAGGCTGCAATTCAGCGAGCGCTCGCCGAGCGGGCAATGCGCTTGGGAATTTCTAACGGACAAACAGACATCGTGTCCGATACGGTTGTATCGGACACACCTTCTCAGCGCGTGCGCTCTCCCGAGATCTACTTCGGCGCCTGGCGCAATGAAAGTGTGGGAAATGGCATACCGGGCTCTGAAGAGAAGCGTGTATTTACGCTGCCCGTCGAGCGACGGGCAAACACCGTGTATTTCGGAGGCTTATGGGATATTCGCCGCGAGTTTGCGTTCGGCGGCACCGGTTCCTCACTCGAGTTTCGGTATGAGGCGGCACGCGTATATATGGTGGCGCGGCCGGAAAGAGAGCCTGTGCGTGTGAAGGTTCTGATAGATGGTGCGCCGATTTCAAAGGAAATGCGGGGACGCGATGTGTCCGAGGATGGCTTTGTGATTGTGAGCGAAGATCGCCTCTATGATCTGGTGCGGGGTGGGGAAT
>CAZVMJ010000069.1:0-4579 GCA_964628005.1 uncultured Candidatus Saccharibacteria bacterium
ATAACAACAGGTACGCAGAACTGTGAGAAACAGTACGTCTGTCGGGTGAGGGGGTCAAGCAGTGTGAATGTGCGCCCCATAAGCGATTTTGACGTATTGATATATTATTGTATAGTATTCCTCGGTATGGTGACTCGTCGAGTCACTGGCCGTAGATCCTTTAGGGGTAGCAAAATATGGATCACCAGACCATCAGCCTGCGCGTTTTCATCGATCGCTCAGGTTCAATGGAAAACTGGCATCAGCCGGTAACAGCCGGCATCAACGAGTTGCTCAGTGCCGTCACCAGTTTCCGTGGCGGCGAACGGACGGAGCTTACGATCGCGACGTTCGACTCACTCGGTATCGACGTGTTGCGGAGGGGATTCTCCACCTGGCTCGAGCCACTCGAGCCACGGGAAATCTCGCCGCGTGCACTTTCGAATATCAACGACGCGGTGGCCGCGGGGCTTACCGAGAATGTTGTTGAGACCGAAGACAGCCTCAATGGCCTGATCGTCTTCACGGACGGCCGGGACGTTGCGTCTTCTCGTACCGCAGAAGCGGTGCGAGAGATTGTGCATCGTAAGCGGATCAGCCGATGGGTGGTAATACTTGTCGGTGCGAACATCGATGTCATGAAGACCGCCGAGTCGCTGGGCATTGCACCGGAGTATGCGATTGCCACGCATGTGCAGGGTCAGCGGGTGCTTTCAGTGCCGACGCTCATTGGTCGGTTTCTGGGGCGCACGCAAAACCCGATTGCCGCTGCGTTCAAGGCGGCAGTCACGCTGTTCTATGCGCATGAGTCAAATCCGCAGGACATTCTGTATCGGCGCCCGGAGATTGGGTTCACCGATGCGGAGCGCAATGCGGCTATGGCGGTGACAGGCAACGGCATCTCGTGGTCTGAAGCTGCTGATGTGGACATGGTCCGGTTTCGCGAACCGTTTCCGGACGTGTTCAAACTCTCGCGCGAACTGCAGCGTGCACAAACGTCGCTGCCACCCTCGTTCAAGATCGCCCGCGGCTCGTACGTGGGTGTGGACGTCCAAACGGGTGGTCTGCACATTCCGCACTCGATGTACTGTGTCATCGAGTCGGATGACCAGCTCGTTGCTACCGAGGCCGCCCGCAAGGCCGGCTGAGACACAGACAGTACTTTTTGAAGGACGCCGCGCACACTGCGCGGCGTCTCTTTTTGTGGCGAAATACATGAATTTCAGATAGGATAGGCCGAATGTCACTTTCCATCGGTATTGTTGGTCTCCCCAATGTTGGGAAATCCACACTTTTTAATGCGCTCACCAAAAAAGGGGTTCTCATTGCGAACTATCCATTTGCAACGATCGACCCTTCGGTTGGCGTTGTTGCCGTGCCCGATCCGCGTCTGGATCGTCTTACTGCGATGTCCGGCTCCGAGAAAAAGATCCCTGCGGCTGTTGAGTTTGTTGATATTGCCGGTCTTGTGAAGGGTGCATCGGAAGGTGAAGGTCTTGGTAATCAATTTTTGACCAACATCCGCGAGACTGATGCCATTGCAGAGGTGGTACGCCTCTTCGACGACGAAGATATTCATCACGTTGCTGGGCAGATTGATCCTCGACACGACATTGAAATTATTGATATGGAGCTGATTCTGGCTGATCTGCAGGCTGCAGAAAAGCGACTCGATCGCACAGAGCGTGACGCAAAAGGAAACGACAAAGACATAGTTGCCGAGCGTGATGTCCTTCGGAAAATAGTACCTGCGCTCCAAAATGGCCGCCCTGCACGCACGGTAGACCTCGATGAAAAAGAGGTGCTTGTTGCACGGAAGCTCAACCTCCTCACGATGAAGCCAATGCTCTATGTGCTGAATCGAAAGAGCGGAGCCGTAAATATTGATGCAGAGAACGGGCCGCGATGGCGCGAACTCAAAGATTTCCTTGATTCATCGGGTGCTCAGTACGTGTTTGTGGATGCTGGTGTTGAGCACGAACTCTCAGAAGTACACGATGACGAGCGCGCTGATTTTCGCCGCGAGCTCGGCGTTGTGGATGATGGTATTAATGATCTCATTCGTGCAGGGTATCGCTTGCTTGATCTCATTTCGTTCTTTACGACAGGCGAGAAGGAGACGCGAGCCTGGACGATTCGTCGCGGTTCGACCGCACCAGAAGCGGGCGCGGCAATACATACCGATTTCCGCGATAAATTTATTCGCGCCGAGGTGATTGGCGCTGAGACGCTCCTCGAAGCGGGATCATACGCCAAGGCTCGCGAGCGCGGCCAGTTACGTGTGGAGGGCAAGGAGTATGTTGTCGCTGATGGCGACGTCATGCAGTTTCTGCATTCCTAGCGCCCGTATTCCAATACATACACCATTGTATGTCAAGGGTACACTCATACGTTATAGTCTCATCATGCAAACACATAAAGTAACCCCAAAAGATTTCTTCTTGTGGGCGGGCGCCATGGTGGGCCTCTACGGAAGCCTCACCTCGTTTATCACGCTCCTTTTTTCCTATATTAATCAGGCATTTCCGGATCCGCTTGAGAACTGGTATGGCAGCGGAGATCCGTATTCCACCTCGATACGATTTGCAATGGCGAGTCTCCTCGTGCTCGTTCCGGTCACGATTATTCTCTTGCAGATGATTCGTCGCGACATCGTGAGCGATTCGGGTAAGGCTGATCTGTGGGTACGTCGATGGGCACTCGTACTGACACTGTTCCTTGCTGGTGCAGCGATGGTGATTGATCTCATTTGGCTCATCAATTACTTCCTCAGCGGTGAGCTCACGACGCGCTTTATTCTTAAGGCATCGGTTGTCCTGCTCGTGGCGGCGGCAGTGTTTATGCACTTCCTCGCCGATTTCTGGGGCTACTGGATTCAGAATCCGAGGAAGTCGCTCGCGATTGGTGTGGCATCAGGCCTTTTGGTACTTGGTACCATCGTATCCGGATTCTTCATCATTGGCTCTCCCGCAACGGCGCGCTTGCAGCGGTTTGATGCGGCTAAGGTGCAAGACCTTCAAAGTTTGCAGTACTCAATCATTAACTACTACCAATTGAAGGGCGTACTTCCGGTCGCGATTCAGGATGTTGCGGACCCGCTCTCAGGAGTGACCGTGCCGAAGGATCCGCAGACGAATCAGGACTACGGATACCGCGTAACCAAGGCGCCGTACTCGTTTGAGCTCTGTGCAACCTTCAATACAGACACCCTCAATAATCCGTCTATGGTGCCGGGTGCTGCGCACATGGGTATGCCCGAAGGCGGGGAGGCATGGACCCACGTAGCAGACCAGACCTGCTTTGAGCGAACTATCGACCCCGAGCGATATCCGCTCATTCCGAAAGGTCGCTAAGCGGTGCAGTGTCCCAGAAAACCCCGTTTTTGCGGGGTTTTCTGCATATGAGCCGCATGATAGTCTGTTCTGATGAAGTCGTACGACCATAAGCGGATCGAGCAGAAGTGGCAGGAATTCTGGGATGCGAACAAGATCTATACGACTCCCGATCAGGCGCCCGGTAAGGATAATTTCTACTTGCTTGTCGAATTCCCGTATCCGTCGGGCAATCTCCATGTCGGCCACTGGTACGCGTTTGCAGTACCGGATATCCTTGCGCGCCTGCAGCGCATGCGGGGCAAGAATGTTTTATATCCGATCGGTTTTGATGCGTTTGGTCTGCCGGCAGAAAATGCAGCAATCAAAAACAAGCTGAATCCGCGCGTGTGGACATACGGCAATATCGACTACATGAAAGGCCAAATGCGCTCTATGGGCACGTCGTTTGACTGGTCGCGCCAAGTAATCACCTGCGATCCGGAATACTATAAGTGGACGCAGTGGCAGTTTCTCAAATTCTTTGAAAATGGGCTCGCGTATCAGAAAGACACCGCGGTGAACTGGTGTCCGAAGGATAAAACAGTCCTCGCGAATGAGCAGGTTATAGATGGAAAATGCGAACGGTGTGAATCCGAAGTTGAGCAAAAGCTCATGCTGCAGTGGAATCTAAAGATTACCGAGTACGCAGATCGCTTGGTTGATGATCTGGATGCGCTTGATTGGCCGCAGCAAATTAAGGAGTCACAGAAACACTGGATTGGACGCTCCGAAAGAGCTGAATTCGACTTTGAACTGACTAACGGCGGCGTGGCAACCGTATTTACCACTCGTCCGGATACGCTCTTTGGCGCCACGTATCTCGTACTAGCGCCGGAGCATCAGCTGGTAACAGCGGCGCTCGAGAGCGGTTCGCTCACCAACGCCAAAGCCGTTGCGCAGTACGTGCGGGATGCGAAGCGAAAATCAGAACTGGAACGCATGACCGATCAGAAGGAAAAGACCGGAGTGCGCCTTGAGGGAATCGATGCAATTAATCCTGCAACACGCGAAGCGATTCCGGTATTCGTTGCCGACTATGTACTCGCGGGGTATGGAACCGGAGCGATTATGGCGGTGCCGATGCATGACGATCGCGACTATGATTTTGCTCGCCGATTCAGTATTCCAATGCGACAGGTGGTTATGCCGGTTTATGGCATGGAAGACAAGCGGCCGGATGCTGTGCATCGCGAGACGGTAAATGCTGTTGTGCGCAGTGATGATGG
>CAZVMJ010000070.1:0-4565 GCA_964628005.1 uncultured Candidatus Saccharibacteria bacterium
ATCCGCGGCGTTTGGCTTGCTCGCACGCGGCGCCACCCACACATCTTCGGTTGTTTTCAATCATCTGGCGCTTGGGGTGGGTCTCGGACTGGTTGCGCTCGTCATCTGCACTGTTATCGACATCAAACTCTGGCGAAAATATGCTCCATATCTCTTTGTTCTCGCACTTCTTGCGACGTGTCTTGTGTTTATACCGGGGCTCGGGGCGGAACACGGCGGCGGCAAGCGCTGGATTATTTTGTTTGGTACATCGTTTCAACCATCGGAACTCCTCAAAGTAGCTACCGTCATCATTGCGGCAGCATATTTTGCCACGATTAAGCAGAAAGTGAGCACGATTCGATACGGCCTGGGAGGATTTCTCGCCATCATGGCGGCTCCGATCGTACTGATGCTCTTGCAGCCTGACATGGGAACCCTCGGTATTATCGGATTTGGAGCCTTTGCGGTGTACGTGGCAGCCGGTGCAACGTGGCGTGATATCGCCATTGTCTTTCTGATCGGGCTGCTGAGTCTTGCGCTGCTGGCCACATTCAGGCCGTATGTGCGCGAACGCGTTGTTACGTTTTTTGATCCCTCACATGCACAGCACGATCAGGGATACCAGATTAAACAGTCGCTCCTCGCCATTGGATCTGGCGGATTTTCCGGCAGAGGGTTTGGGCAGGGTATTCAGAAATTTACATATTTGCCGGAGCCCATGGGAGACTCGATTTTTGCAGTAGCGGCTGAAGAGCTCGGCTTTATTGGGGCAGTCGGCATCATTCTGCTCTTTGTGGCGTTTGCGCTACGCGGCCTGATCGTGTCATCGCGCGCCGCAGATCCATTTACGGCATATTTGGGCGTTGGTCTGGTTTCGTATTTATCCATTGAAGCGTTTATCAATATTGCATCAATGCTGGGTATGGCGCCGCTTACCGGTGTGCCGCTTACGTTTGTCAGCCAGGGAGGCTCTGCCATGCTTGTTTCGCTGGCAAGCGCGGGTATTCTGCTTGCCGTTTCAAAGCATCGTTCACTCAGCACGCGCGCATAGAAAAAGGCGCCCAACTCAATGGGCGCCTTTCGCGTGCAGATCTAAATACTGACCTAGTGCGAAGCGTTTTCTACAAGCCATTCCGCCTCGCCGAAGTACCGCGCCGGACGGAGTGATTTCAGGTACATCTTTGTACCCTCTGTCACGAGCGTATCATCGAGCGAGTCCACAAACGCGTGGAGATCCTCGAGTGTGAGGCGCTTGCCGCGTGCGATGTTCTTCACGACATCGTACGCACCCGGATACCGCGCCCGACGGAGAACCGTCATATACGCCTCTGTCAAAACCTCAGGATGCGCATTGAGCGCATCTTCGATTGCGACGCGGTTTGGTGTGATCTTGCGCAGTTCGGTGGCAATATTCTCGTACGCCACCAGCATGTGACCAAATATCACACCGAACATCCGCTCAACGGTCGAGTCCGACAAATCGCGCTGAAGGCGCGATATCGGCAGCTTGCGGCAGCATCCTTCCATGATCCAGTTCGCGATCTGGAGGTTGCCCTCACCGTTCTCGAAATTGATTGGATTAACCTTGTGCGGCATCGTGGATGAACCCACTTCTCCCGCAACTGGAATCTGCACAAGCCACTCATCACTGATGTATCGCCAGATGTCCTGGCAGAAATCCACCAGAATGGTGTTGATGCGCTTGTACAGATCAAAGAGTCGCGCATACACGTCGTGCGGCTCAATCTGGGTCGTGAGCGGATTGTCCCGGAACGTGATGTAGTCGTTGCCGACCAACACTCGTTCAATGAACATCGCCGAAAACGGCGGCCAGATTATGCTCGGATAGGCAACTTTCAATGCCGCATGCGATCCGCTTGCGCCATTGAGCTTCAGTGTGAATTCGAATCCGCTCAGCTGCCTGATCTCCCGGTCAAGTCGCCCGACAAATACAGCAAGCTCTTTGCCGAGTGTCGTTGGTGTGGCAGGCTGGCCGTGTGTGCGAGACAGCATCGGCACCGATGCGTTCTCTTCCGCCATGCGGCGAACGAGGTTGCGAACCTGGTTGAGCTTTGGCATCAACACACCCACCATGTCGCGAATCATCAGTCCGTAGGCAATGTTGTTCACGTCTTCCGACGTGCAGCCAAAGTGAATCATCTCGATATACTCTCCGAGACCCGCTTCGGCAAAGCGAATGCGTAGCCAAATTTCGCACGCCTTCACATCATGATTCGTGGCAGGAATGTCATTCCACCCACGCGTTTCGATTGCCTTGATCATCTGCGCATCCTCCTCTGAGAAGCGCTCAATGATCGCCATGACTGTTGCCGCCGGAAGACCGCGAATACAGTTCAGGGTGCGATCGGCGAGCCAATCGTTCAGGGCGCAGACATAGCGGCCCATGACCTCAACCCGATACCGAATAAGGCCGTATTCGCTCGCAATCGGCTGCAGCGGCGCTGTGTAGCGCCGGTAGCGTCCGTCGGTTGGCGATAGGGCAAAGAGTGCAGCATCCCTCATGGATCCTCCGTTTGAATAAAGCCTATAGTCCCTATAGTCCCTATAGTCCGAGTGCACTATGCCTGAGCTCTGCCGCAGTGTCTATGAAGAGCGCAGGCGGTTGCACATGATAAAATGACGCCACTATGCGCATTGTCTTGGTTGGCGGAGGTACCGGCGGACATTTCTATCCGCTTATTGCGATTGCAGAGGCAATCGAGCAGCTCTGCAAGGAGCGTACACTCCTCGAGCCCGAACTTGTATATCTAGGCCCGGAGCCGTTTGACGGCAATGCGCTCCTCGAACACGACATCAGACACGTTCCATCACCCGCTGGAAAAATGAGGCGGTATGCCAGCGTGCTCAATATTCTGGGTGTATTCAGCACCGTTGCAGGAATCGTTAAATCCGTGTTCCTGCTCTACAAACTCTATCCGGACGTTATTTTCTCAACCGGCGGTTATGCGGCGTTTCCAACGCTTTATGCAGCGCGCATCCTCTCAATACCGGTCGTGATTTATGACGCCGACGCAACACCCGGACGCGTGACGCTATGGTCATCAAAATTTGCAAAATGGATAGGCACTGCCCACCCTGATGCCGCTACTCATTTTGCCGAAGTAGTGCGGCACAAAATCGCCCGCGTTGGACATCCGATCCGTCTTGAAATAGAGCAGCCAGCGAAAGAAGGGGGATACGAATTCCTTCACCTCGATCCGTCGGTCCCCGCCGTTTTTATAATGGGCGGATCTCAGGGCGCCCAGGCTATCAATAACGTCGTTCTCGATTCCGTTAAAGATCTGGTAACGCGCTACAATGTTATTCATCAAGCAGGGTCAACGAATGTGAAGGAAGTTTCTGGTGTTGCAAATCTCATTCTGAAGGACCATCCTCACCAAGGGCGCTATCACGCCTACGGTCTCCTCAATACGCTCGCAATCCGCATGGCCGCCGGCATTTCCACGATCGTGGTATCGCGCGCGGGCAGTGGCACGATTTTTGAGGTAGCTTCATGGGGTATTCCGGCAATACTCATTCCAATTCCGGAGGATATATCGCATGATCAGACCGAAAACGCATTTTCGTACGCCCGCGCTGGCGCAGCGACCGTGATAGAGCAACGAAATTTGACACAGCACGTACTGGTGGCAGAAATTGACCGCCTCGTGCAAAATGCTGATCTCAGGAGCCAGATGACAGAGGCAGCACGTGCATACGCGCGGCCGCAGGCGGCACGGAAGATCGCGAATATTCTGCTGGATACCGCTCTTGAGCATGAACCTGTATAGTCAGATGTATGGATACTGTCGTCGTACGATTTCCGCCGAGCCCAACAGGGTACTGTCACGTGGGAACTGCCCGCATGGCTATTTTGAATTACCTCTTTGCCAAGAAGCACGGGGGAACCATCGTCTTTCGCAGTGAAGACACGGATCGCGAGCGCTCAAAGATCGAATTTGAGGATGATATTAAGGAACAGCTGCAATGGCTCGGCCTGTCATGGGATACGTTTGAGCGTCAGTCTGAACGCCTGCCGTACCACACCGCAGCGCTTCGGCGCCTCATCGAGGAAGATAAGGCCTACATTTCAGAAGAGCCGAGCAAGAACGATCCAAACGCTACGGTGCGTGTAGTACGCTTGCGAAACCCCGGCACTGTTATCACATTCACCGATTTAATTCGCGGTGATATTACATTCGATACTACTGAACTTGGTGATTTTGTTATTGCCCGATCTGAAACAGACCCGCTCTATCATTTTGCCGTTGTAATGGATGATCACGACATGGGTGTCACGCACGTGATACGTGGAGAGGATCACATTTCGAACACTCCTCGACAAATTCTCATTCAGCAGGCGCTTGGGTTTACACGACCCCAGTATGCCCACTACCCATTACATCTTGGCGCCGATAAATCGAAACTATCAAAGCGCACCGGTGACGTGGCGGTGAAAAGCTATCGTGAAAAGGGATACCTTCCGGAGGCGCTTTTGAATTACATTGCGTGTCTCGGATGGACCCCGCCGAGCGAGCGCGAGATTCTCGGGCTCGAAGAGATGATTGCGGAGTTTGCGCTTG
>CAZVMJ010000071.1:0-4505 GCA_964628005.1 uncultured Candidatus Saccharibacteria bacterium
GGTCGAGCATTTTGCAGGCGTTTTACGTAACGAAGCGCTCGCGGACGGGCTCGTCGCACTGCTTGAGCGACTTCCTGCAAAGGCACCAATGCCGATTACCTCCCTCTTCGAGTTTGTCTGGTGGGTAAATTTCAGTGTGAAATGGCAAACCGTGCACATGCGCATGCTCACGTTTACGGATGCAGAACGACAGACTGACATAACCGCATCGTATGTCCGCGATTTCTATACACCATTCTATGCAACAGAGCAGTTCCAGCTTTGGAGCATGAATAACATCGATAAACGTATTCGCGATACATGGACAAGCTATAAGTGGCCGTGCAAAGACATCATTTTTGAGTTCACCCGCGACGCAGAATACCGCGACACTAAAATTAAAGCGGGATCACTCGGAACCTTTGTGGGCGGACAGCGGACGTTTCCCGTACTTGAGAGCGAGTACGTATTACGTCCTGAATTCGTCATTGCAGACTACGCCGATGCCGTGAATGATTTTTCAGCATTAGATCGACACATTTCTGAGGTTTGAGCCAGTGCCCCCGCCTTGGTATTGTCCCTCTGGGTTCCTTGATACCCGCATCTGCAACAATAGAAAGGGTTGCCCATGAGAAGCGAGGCACTCGCACTCACCATGCTCGTTGCGGCAGTCGCCGTCGCGAGCGTCTTCATCTACTCGAGAAGCGGTAGTCGCGTCACACGCGACTCATTTCTGATCGCAGAGTGGAAACTCCCGCTCTTCGTCGGATCGGTCACCGTCGCGGCAACGTGGGCGCAAGCGCCCGCACTCCTCTTCTCGGGCCAACAGGCATACACGAGCGTTCTGCATTTCGTGTGTTTCTGGGTACCGAACGTTGCGGCGCTCGTCGTTGCGGCGCTCGTCGTGGTGAAAATCCGCGAACGCCTTCCGCAGGGATACACTGTTCCCCAGTTCATGGGATCGGTGTTTGATGAGCGCGTTCGCGGACTCGCGTTTGCGCTCGCGTTTGCAACGCTCATTCTGGCCGTCGGCTACACGCTCGTGGGTCTGCGCTTGTGGCTCTCACCACAGCTCGGCCTGCCCGCATGGCAAATCGGCATCCTCTTGGGAGCTGCCGCTCTGGCATGGGTGCTTCCAACCGGACTGCCGGGCGCTGTTATGGGTGATCGCATCAAGCTGTCGCTCATCGGGCTCGGCATGATTGGTGTCGTCGCGCTGTGGATGTACTGGTCCGCCGCCCCCGCACCCGCCGGCGCAAAGCCAAGCGCCGTCCCGTTCGGAACGTACTGGACGCTGTGGCTCGTGGGCGTACCACTTGTCGCATCGTTCATTGGCGGACCGATATGCAATTGCGACCTCGGCGAACGATTCTTCGCCGTGGACAAAGACGTTACGCGTAAGGTGTACCTGATCGCGGCCGTTATCTTTGCCTCAATCACGCTCGTGTTTGGGTCACTGGGGTTCCTTGCCCGCGATGTCGGACTCGAGCCCGGCAAGTCACTGGTCGCATTCCACGTACTGAAGTCGAGTGTGCCCGAATGGGCGACACTCGCGGTTACGGTGGGGCTCGCACTCGTTCTTGCAACGGCTCTTGCCTCGTTTCTGGCAAGCGCCGGCAATCTGCTTACGGTCGAAGTGTTCAATCGTGTGCGCCCGGATGCCACCGGACGCGAGACGGTGATCGCGAGCCGCTTTGTCATGATTGCGCCGATCGTTTTCGGCACGATCGTGGCATCGCAAGACCAAGTGGATATCGGCACGCTGCTTCGCGCACTCGCAGTCGTTCGTGGTGAAATGATCGTTCCGATCCTCTTTGCCGCGTTCTGGCCAGCGTTTGCTCCGGCCGGCTCTGTGTTTATTGGCATGCTCACCGGGCTCATCGGTGGCGTGACACTGACATATGGCGCGATGGTTGCGAAGAACTTCTTCGGCGTGTCGCTCCCCTTCCTCGAGTATCACGGCGCGCCGCTGGGCGCGATCGTGGCGGTGTTCGCACCGCTTGCAGCGTGCGTGATCGGCAGGATGATGACTTCTGCCGATGAGAAAATCGCGTAAGCGATTCGCTCGTTACCGGGCGCGACCGACTCGTTCGGTCGCGCCCGCTTGCTTGCTTGCATGCTACTATCGCGCCATGAACCGCGCACGTTCATCTGTCGCCGCTGCCCTTATAATCGGCGCGATTGTCATAGCGGTATTCCCTTTTTCTGTTCTCAAGCCCCATCCCGATATCTACGCAGTACTACGCAAGTGCCTCGATGGCGCAAACCCCTCAGAGCCGTCGCGCGCTTGCGTACCGCATGCTGTTTCAAAACTACTTCGCACCTATAGCGCTGATGACGTACTTCGGTCAACAGAAGCCTCAACAACACCCATTGCGGTATATCGACACTGCCACTCAATAGCTCACGAGATTGGAAGACAGCTCTATCAGACCACTGAAGATCTTGAGTCGGCACTGGCACAATGCAATCCGGCCTGCGGTTTTGGATGCACGCATGGAGCGCTTTCAGCAGCGGTACTCACGGAACTTGGGGTATCGTTCGCCTCGGAAGATCTCGCACATCTGAGCCCTGAGGAAATCGTGCGCGTCGGCAGGCCGTATTGCACACGCGACCCCGCGCTTTGCCACGGCATCGGACATCTTCTCTTTGCGTCATCGCATGATTACAAGGGATCCGTTGCGGCATGCGACAACATTGCCGCGTCCAGTACCGAAAAGTGTTACCGAGGCCTCTTTATGGAAGGACTTGGCGGCCAGGCAGCGCTTGCGCGCGTGGGAAGCCAACATATTGATGTACCGAAAAACGCCACTTTTGCGTTCCCGTGCGACACCGTTCCACTCCATGCCCAACATGCCTGCTATGCCTACCTCCCGGATTACCAGTCCATACGAATGGACGAAGATCATGTAACCGACGGCATTGCACGTCTTGAACGACGAATGGCCACTTGCCGCTCCCAAGCTGGCATGCCGAAATCGTTCTGCATTGAAGGTATTGGCTATTCAAACGTGACACGCGAGACACCCGCCGTAGACGCTATTACGCAGCGCGAACTATGTGCGACACTGACCGACAATCTCGAACAAAAGAGCTGTGTTCTGGGTGAAGTTGCGGGAGACATTAAGTACTTGCGATTCCGAAAAGTGTTTGGCTATTGCGCCAGTTTCCCCGATGAAAATATACGGTCGTTTTGTGTAAACGCGGCGTTTAACGTCATGCGTGACGAGCCACTCCGCATGAGCGACGCAAGCATTCTTGATATGTGCGAGGCATTGGAATACCCGGAGGCGTGCAAGAAACAATTCTCTACATTCCTAAAAATTGAGCCGCACATGCCACAGTATGAATACGGACTATTCGGCCACATCCGCTAGGCAACAACACGCGTAAGATCGGTCACTATGCGCGATTTCCCGCGAGGAACCGATGGAAGCTGCTCGACACACTCAATAGACACGACAACTCCCTCACCAAGCAGCTCCTGCATATTTTCTATGATGCGGCGCTTCGTTTCCTCATTGAAACCAACTGCCGGCACGATCATGACAACGGCCTCATCCTCCGACTTCTTAATAACCTGGTACTGGAGAATCACGTTCATAAACATGTCGAGCGCCAAGTCGTACTCAAGATGATTAATGCGCTTACCCTTGAACGTAAGCCAGGCGGTAAACCGGCCTTCGAGCCATAGCCGCGGAGCTTCGAGCCCGCACGCACATCGCTGCCACGTCATTCTGCCGTGATCACCGGTATCGTATCGTATGTACGGCATGGCGAAGTTATAGAGATCGGTCACGAGAATGCGCCCGAACGTGCCATCGGGTACCACACGACCCGCTTCATCTACCACCTCGACGATCAGCGATTCACACATGGTATGCATGCCGTCATGACGGTCGCATTCTGACGCCACGACCGTGAACTCCTCCATACCGTATCGGTTGTACACTTCTGCGTGAAAAACGCGTTCGAGATAGCGCCTGAGCGCCGTACTTAATCGCTCACCCCCTGAAACGATATGCGGAATTTTGAGCGGGATCCTTTCGCGCTCCACCATGCGCGCAGTGTCGTACAAAATAGATGCATATGACTCAAGAATCTGGGGCTGGAATGCCACCAGACGATCAATGGTTCGCTTGGCGTGAATGCGGTGATCGGTAATGGTTAGAAACAGCCGATTCTGCTGCGGCGGGGATTTCGTCATGATGCGCGCAATGCGCGGCTTCTTTAGGAACGCGAGCGGATTACCGGATGTAAACGAACGATAAATCATAGATTCGGCAAAGTACGGGCGGGCCAAATCTTTGCGCTCAAGTACGGTAAACGGCTCCCCACTGGTGCCCGACGTTTTGATCCACGCGCCGTCTGCCCGCTGACTGTTGTCCGTGTACTCCTCCACCGGGCGGCCCATATACATTCGTTTGAGAACAATGGGAAATTGCGCAAGATTCTCGAGCGTCGCATTTGCCACGAGAGCGGGGCTGAGCTCGCGATAGAGCTCTCGGTACATCGGCACGTTTTTG
>CAZVMJ010000072.1:0-4464 GCA_964628005.1 uncultured Candidatus Saccharibacteria bacterium
AAGTGTTGATACAGGAGCGGAAATTCCGTGATCTGGCTGTACACGCCATTCGGGGCGAGCACGGTACGCACCGCGGCAAAGAGCTCGCGCGAAACCGCCGCGGGAAATGACGGCACAGGCAGACCGGAGACAATGTAGGGTACCTGCGTAATACCGCGCTCAGCGAGTACGCGCACAATATCGTGTGCGCCTCCGTGCACGATCTCAAGCCCGACGCGCCCGGCGTAGCGCTTCTGGAGGTGCGCGACGAAGTCGCCGTCACGCTCAATTGCAATCACGCGACACGAACGGCGGGCATGCGACAGGATCACATCGGTAATAGCGCCCGTACCAGCGCCAAACTCGACGATCACGTCTGCCGAATCCCAATCAATATGTCGTACCGTACGCTCCGAGAGCCACCGACTGCTCGGCATAATGCTCGCGATGCGCGTACCGTGTCGGACAAACTTTCGAAAGAAGAGAAAGTTGCCGTTCATTTTTTATTGGCCGGCGAACAAACGAATTTTGCCCATGAGGAAGGTCTTCATCTCCTCAACCGCAGGGGAGACAAATTTATAAGGCGTCGTCTCATCCGGGTTGTTGGCAAGCGAGGCAACCAGGCCTGCGCGATATGCGAGGCGGAGCTCGGTATTGATGTGGATGATGGCAATGCCGTTTTTTATGGCTGCCGTGAACTCCTCATTGGCATTACCCGAGCCGCCGTGCAAAACGAGCGGCTTCCCGACCGCACCAAAAATTTCCCCGATGCGGGCAATGGAAAGCTTCGGATCACCGCCCTTTACCATACCGTGCACGTTGCCCACCGCAGGTGCGAGCATGTCGGCACCGGTTTCCTGCATAAAGCGCACGGCTTCGTCGGGCTTGGTCATCAGCTCTTCCGTTACCTGGGCGCCTTCCGGCAGCGCATCGAGCACCTTGCTCGACTGCCCAATGTATCCAAGCTCACCCTCAATAATGACGTCGCGACCGGACGCTCGGGCATACGCCACGGCCTCCTTGGCGTAGGCAACATTTTGATCAAAGGGGAGTTTGGCCCCGTCTACGACCACTGAGTCGACGCCGGCATCAATTGCCGCACGGACATTCTCAATAGTGTATGTGTGGTCGGCATTCAGATACAAGGGGAGTCCGGATGCACGATACGCGTCGACGAGTGCGCGCGCATGTGCAAGCGGAAAGAATTCTCGTTCTCCTTCAGACAAACCAATGATCACCGGCTGTCCGGTTTCCTGCGCTGCAAGTGCAATTGCTTTAATTTGATTCGAGTCAGAAACATTAAAATGACCGATAGCGATACCTTTTTCTCGGGCCTCCGAGACAGCCTCACGAAGTGTCTTCATGCAAGGAATCGTACCACGCTCTTACGAACGTCTTTTCTCTTCCCACTCTCCTCCCCGCCCATTTGACTTATCCACAGGTCCGTGTGACCGTACATACGGACAGAAACCCAGGGTTTGTGCGAAGGAGGAATCGCCATGCGCCCGCTTCTGCCGTCTCGCCTGCTGCCTCGCCTGCTGCGCGTACTGCATGCCGCGTGCTCTGCACTGTTGATACTCTGCGCGGTCTTCGTTGGAGCCGCATATGCACTGCAGAACCACCATTCGTACAAGGAAGAGCTCATTTCACTCGACTGGCCGCGCCCCAAGAAGCGCAATCAGGTGGTGAAGATACCGCTCGTTCTGCACGAATTTCCGCGTGGCGCGATGAAGACCCGTTCGCTGGATATCTGATCCGGCAACACCACCGCAGGCCGGTTTCCGTTACGGAAGCCGGCCTGCAGTCTTTGGTATACTTTGCGGAATGAAATACGACATTCTCGCGCTCGGCGACACGGCAGTTGATGCGTTTATTCGTTTGAAAGATGCGCGCGTCACGTGCGATATAAATAATGAGAATTGTCTCATATCAATGCGCTTCGGCGATAAAGTACCGTTTGAGTTTGCGGAGGTTATTTACGGCGTCGGCAATTCTGCAAACGCGGCTGTTGCGTGCGCACGACTCGGCTTGAACTCCGCGCTGCGCACGTACGTTGGTAAAGACGACGACGGCGCACGCTGCATCGCAGCCTTTGAGAAGAACGGCGTAAAAACCGATCTCGTGGAGCAACAGGACGGCAAGATCACGAACTACCACTATGTGCTGTGGTACGAGAGCGAGCGTACGATCCTGATCAAGCACGAGAATTTCAACTATGCCCTGCCGCACCTGGAAGAAGAGCCGGCATGGATTTACCTCTCCTCGATGGCTGAAGACACGCTCGCCTACCACCAGGAACTCGGCCGCTACTTGGTAGCGCACCCGAACGTCAAAGTGGCGTTCCAGCCGGGCACGTTCCAGATGAAAATGGGCACTGAGGCACTTGCCGACATTTACGGACACACGGAGATCTTCTTCTGCAATAAAGAGGAGGCGCAGCGCATTTTGAAGACGCAGGCTACCGATTTGAAGGAGCTGCTCAATGGCATTGCCGCACTTGGCCCGAAGGTCGTGGTAATTACCGACGGCCGCGGCGGCAGCTACGCTCGCGAGCACGACGGCTCGATGTGGCACGCACCCATGTATCCGGATCCGGCTCCGCCGATGGAGCGCACCGGTGCCGGTGATGCGAGCGCATCTACTACAGTCGCCTATCTCCATAAAGGCATGAGCCTTGAAGACGCACTCTTGCGCGGCCAGATCAATTCGATGTCCGTCGTGCAGCAGATCGGCGCACAGAAAGGACTGCTCACGCCGGAACAGATCGAGGAGTGGTATGCTAAGCGGCCTGCGGATTTCAAAGCGACACCGCTTGTATAAATGATTCACTCGTTTCCCATAGCTGCGGGCGATCCGCAGTCCTCCAACCGTGTAGTTCTATTGCACGGCTACACCGGATCACCGGATGAATTCCGGGATTTTGCACTTGAAATGGCGAAACGATTTGATGCATACGTTACCGCCCCCGTACTTCCCGGCCACGGCACGGATGTGAATGATCTTGTGCCACTGTCGTTCGACGACATCTACGAAGCGGCGCGCGAACACGTGCGCGATGCAGCTCAAAGCGGGAAACCGCTGGTGCTGCTCGGGCACAGTTTTAGTGGCTACCTCTCACTCTTGCTCGCGGCAGAATTTAAAACGGCTGTGCTCGTGATTACGGTAATGCCGTATCACCTTCCCTTCCCGCTTTCATTGCCGATGATGTCGTACCTGATGCGATTGAAATTGTTGTGGGAGAAAAAAATGACGGAGCAAGAACTGCAGGAGCGCGTGGGAAAGTTTTATTACAAATACATGCCAGGCAAAGCACTGTGGCTTTTACTTGAAGGAAAAGAGCGCGTTGAAAAGATCCTGAAATCAATCGCCTGCCCCATCCTCACCGTGCATGGTGCGCGCGATTCGCTCGCGCGAGCAGATAGCGGCAGTGCGCTTATTGCAAAGACCGCCGGTAACGCGCACAGCAAAGCAGTCGTGCTCGAAAATAAGAGCCACGGCATTTTTTATGGTGAGGGGCGCGCCGATGTGCAGGATATGATTTTGCAGTTTGTAGAAACCGAACTTGCAGACCAAAAGAAGAAGGCCGCTCAGTGACGAGCGGCCTCTCAGAATGTCCGCGGCAGACGTTACCGCGGACAAAAGAACCGTGCTGCACCGGGGTTCGGCCCGGAGGGAGTGGGCACTTCGCGCATCTCACGAATGAGTCGCTCAGTTGCCTCACTGGGTTCGGTGAAGGTGCTCCGCGGCTTGCGGATGTAGTGCGTCACGCACGCAAGTGACGGATCGCTCAGCGCAGCTTTGCCGCGCGCAAGCAGTTGATCCGCACGAGCGAGAGCCGCATTCCATTGCGCCGCGTTAGCGTCGAATCGCTTCACCCACCAGAGCTGGAACGCACGGATGCCCCTGCGCTCGTAGCCGACTGGCACGGTGGTGAGGCTTTTCGAAACCACAGTCGGTATGTCGACATTGTAGGTGCGGCTGTAGTTAATCACCGCCCACGCAATGCCTTCATGCACCCGATTGGGTTCGCCGGAGTTGATTGCGTCCCGAGCAATCGCAGCCGCAACGTAATCACGCTGCGCCTGCGTCACCTCTTGGACGGTCTCCTCCTGCACTTCCTTTAGTGTTTTTTTGGACGTAAAGCTGCCGCCCCAGTACATGACGACGAGGAGCGCGCCGACCGCGATCCCGCCGCCAATGCCAATCGGCCACGCGAGCGCACTCACAATGCGGAGCACGCCGTTGCCGAAAGCGGAGAGCAGCTTTATGACGTTGTCCATCCAGGTTTCTCCCAGCTGTTTACACCGCTATAATTATACCACTTTGTCAACATGGTGTCTATAGAAAAAGACGGCTCTGTAGAGCCGTTTTTTCTTGTTGCCGATATTCTACTTATTCAACGATCACCGTCGCGGATGTGCTCGCACTACCCAAAGGACCAGTGCACGTGAGCACGAAGTTGAGCGTGAACGGCACCGGATCAAC
>CAZVMJ010000073.1:0-4382 GCA_964628005.1 uncultured Candidatus Saccharibacteria bacterium
GCCCGCGCAGCTGATGCAGTTGTGCGAGGCCAAAACGCTCCGCGCCTTCAATGAGAATCACCGTCGCGTTCGGCACGTTCACGCCCACTTCCACCACCGACGTGGCAACCAGTATCTGCACGGTGCCCTCTGAAAATTGTTTCATCACGGCATCTTTTTCAGTCGGCTTCATCGCACCGTGCATGAGCCCCACTTCAAATTCGGGAAACACATCGCTCTGTAATCGCTTTGCTTCCGCCTTTGCAGATTTCGCCATGAGTGCGTTCTCTTTTTCGGGATCAGGCTCTTCAATGCGGGGGCAGATTACATAGGCTTGTCGTCCTTTCTGCAGTTCTTCGCGAATCGTGTCGTACGCAGCATTGCGCGATTTTGGGGTGAGGAGCTTCGTTGTGATCTTCGCACGTCCCGGCGGGAGCTCGTCCAGTACGGAAATATCGAGATCTCCGTACATGGTGAGTGCGAGTGTGCGGGGAATGGGCGTTGCGGTCATCGAAAGAAAATGAGGCGCCGCATCGCTCTTGTGCGCGAGCGCGCGGCGCTGCTTGGTGCCGAAGCGATGCTGTTCATCCACGATTGCGTAGGCAAGGTGCTTAAACTTCACTGACTTTTGGATCAGTGCATGCGTGCCCACCACCATCGCAATTTCACCGTTTGCCACCCATTTCAGCAGCTGCGTGCGGGAGATGTCGGTGGCCTTATCGCGCGAGAGTTTCGACGGAAATTTTTTGCATCCCGAACCGGTGATGAGGCCGATGTTAATCGGCAGGTCTTTAAAGTATTTGATGAACGATTCAAAGTGCTGCTGCGCGAGAATTTCTGTGGGCGCCATGTACGCCACTTGTAGTGTGCCGGAGAGACGTGCAGGCGGGCGCGAGCGTACCACGGCATAGGCCGTAGCTGCTGCGACCATTGTTTTTCCCGCGCCGACATCGCCCTCAAGCAGGCGCGCCATCGGGTGCGGGCGCTTGAAATCCTCCAGGATGTCGTTCACGGCGCGCGCCTGTGCGCCCGTGGGTGGAAACGGCGCTGAGGAGAGAAAGGTATCGGCAAGATCATCCGCATCCGGCACGGGAAACGATGCCTGTGTGTCGTTTTGTGCACGCTCCTGGGCTCGCGCTACCTGCAGTGTAAATATTTCCTCAAACGCAAAGCGCTTTCGTGCTGCATCGGCATGCGGTTGCTTCTCCGGTGCGTGAATCCATACGAGCGCGGTGGCAATATCCGGCAGATTGTATTTCTTTCGGAGGGCATCCGGTAACGGATCAATCAGTGAGCCGGCAATACCGGAGGCGAGCACGCGCTCAATCGCGTGGCGAAACCACAGCGAGGTAACGCCGCGGCTTTCCGGATAGACGGCAAAGAGGCCGGGTTGCTCGGGGCGTTCGCCCTCGCCGCTGAACAGGCCGTTATCGACGACATAACCCGGCGGAAGAATTTCTGTTTCCGGGTTTGCGATGTATGGCTTTGCGGCGGAGCCGCCCACCGTGCCCGAGAGCTTCACCATGCTGCCGTCGGGGATGTAGGAGGCGATGTAGGGCTGGTTGAACCACATAAGGCCAACGGTGCCCGAGCTATCTTCAAAGATGCCGGTGGTTGCCGTGCGGCGGCTTTTCCAGAGCTTCTTTGCCTTCAGGTTTCGGACGATCCCAATGAGCGTGACACGTGTTCCCGGCATGAGGCCCGTGGTGCTTGCCGAGGCGCCCCCGGTTTCGTACCGGGAGGGGAAATGTCGCAGCAGGCTGCCGATGGTGGTGACGCCGAGACGCTTCAGGGCGCCAACTTGCGGAGGGTTGAGGCGGAAGTGTTTTGCTACGGAATCGTCGGGATGCATATCAGCAATACTATGTTATACACACGGGGATTCCTATCCGCTTGCACAGTGAGAGTGTGCGGGTAAGATAGGGCTGTTTATACATTTTAAGCAATCGTTTTGCATATGATGATCGACGAACTCGACGAGGAAAAAGAGCCCGATACGGAAGAGATGAGTGATGAAAGCCTCGACGAAATGCTTGAGGATGAAATCGATGACGACGAGGAGGATGCGGAAGCAGACCTCACGGACGAGTTCGGTAATCCGCGCGAGGACGAGAAGTCCTGGGAATAAGAATGAGAAAAAGCCGCGCCCCCGCGGCTTTTTTGTTTCTCGGCCCGTGGCATACTGATCACATATGCACATGATTCTTCGCTTTCTCGGGACGGCCGCAGCCGTCTACCTAACCGTAAACCTGGTGCCGAACATCGCCATCTCAGGCGGATGGACAACGACGCTGTTGGTTGCGCTGGTGTGGAGTGTTATTACCATGGTTATCCGCCCGGTCCTCTCGATTCTCACGCTGCCGATTACGCTCATTACCTTCGGCCTCTTTTCGCTCGTGCTGAATGCGGTTTTGTTCTGGGCAATGACCCTCATCGTTCCCGGATTCCACGTCGGCGGCTTCCTTGCCGCGCTTATGGGTGCAATCGTGCTTTCAATTCTCTCGTGGTTCATTAACAAGATTTTCTAGGTATGCATGTCTCTCACGGTGAACCCCATGGTGCATCCCACCAGGGGCAGAGCAATTGGCTGCGCGCCGGTGTGCTTGGTGCGAATGACGGCATCGTCTCGGTTGCGGCGCTCGTAGCCGGTGTTGCCGCAGCAACGACAGACATGCACACGCTCCTCATTACGAGCATTGCCGGCACGGTGGCGGGTGCGTTTTCGATGTCGGTGGGTGAGTATGTTTCGGTGAGCAGCCAGCTTGATACCGAGCGCGCACTCCTTGCAAAAGAAAAGTATGAGCTCGAACATTTTCCGAAAGAGGAGCTCGAAGAGCTGACCAACATTTACGAAGCAAAAGGCCTCTCGCGTGCGACGGCGGAAACGGTGGCCAATGAGCTCACGGCACACGATGCATTTGCTGCGCACGTGGAAGCGGAGCTGCGTATTAATCCGGACGATCTCACGAATCCGTGGCACGCGGCTGTCGCCTCGTGGATCTCGTTTGTGATTGGCGCCATCATCCCGGTTGCGGCAATGTTCTTCCCGCCGGAGGCATATCGCGTGGAGGCGATCTTTGGCGGCGTGGTGCTTGCGCTCATGATCACGGGCTACATTAGCGCGAAGGTGAGCGATGCGTCGCCCGCGAAGGTGATATCGCGCATTACGATTGGTGGTGTGGTTGCGATGGCGATCACGTATGGTATCGGAACGCTGTTTCAGTTAAATATCTAATTCAAACGCATGAAAAAGACCGGCGCGTGCTTGTGCGGAGGTGTGAGCTATGAGGTGGAGGGAGATTTGGTGGGTATCGTGAATTGCCACTGCAAAGATTGTCAGCGCTTGCACGGCATCTACAACCCCATGCTTATCACGGCGCTTGCAAACGTAACCTTCACGAAGAATCAGCCGCAGTGGTATCGCTCTTCGGAAGCGGCAGAACGTGGCTTTTGCGGCACGTGCGGCGCGGCGATGTTCAAGAAGCTGTTGAAAGAAGAGCGGCTTTTAATTGCCGTGGGGAATTTCGATGACACAACCGGGCTACACAACATCAAAAATATTTGGGAGCAGAGCAAGGGCGACTACTACGTGACGCCGGAGATTTCGGGGTAGGGTGAGGGCGCTTGCGGGCTCATTTTTGCCTTGGTACTCTGAGCACAGACATAGGAAGGAAGACATCAAACGAGATTCCCTTTCGGGGGAACAGGCCATTTAGTCTGAAAGCTGAGGTTCAGAAATCCATAGAGGGTATTCAGTCCCGTACGGATTCTTGGCTCAAGACGATCGAGTACGGAAGCAGTCCGTCGAATGACCCGGCTCTGCGGACCCCAGTCCGCCACGGTCTTATCGGTTGATATGCGACCCGAACAGGGGTGGTTCTGCTTAAGCCGTTAGGCGTACGCAATGTTCCGGAAAAAGCGCGACAGCCCGCTGTTGCACAGGAGCGTCCATCCAAGCCTAAACCTTCCTATTTCACTGTTTCGCCGCCGGTGCTCTGCATCGGCGGCTTTGTGATTGAGGTGTGTGTTCTAATTTATGAAAAAATTAAGCAAGGTCAAACCAAATTGCTGCAACTCCAATAAGTATTCCAAGAATCTCGATATATTTCGTATTCGTTAAACCGAGCGCTTCGAGAAGTATCGCTTTGGCCATGACAAATAAAACAAAAGAAACGAAGTATCCGAGCAGTACGTATTCCGATGCTTCGTTGAAAGTGATGGCTTCTTCGAAGTGATATCGGACTAAAAGGTACGCTCCGACTGTGGCTCCGAAAGCCGCTGAGAAGTGTTGTGCAAGCCAGTGGAAGGTCCTTTGCAGTGCCATATGGGAAATTCTAGCAAGACGAATTGTAATATCTATACGTACTTTTTACCTGTCTGATGAAGCGAGTGCCCAGCTTAAA
>CAZVMJ010000074.1:0-4358 GCA_964628005.1 uncultured Candidatus Saccharibacteria bacterium
AGCGGGGTCTTTCGAGCTGTTAGGTCGATTCAATCCGACACAACATCCGAAGGGCCCCGAGAGGGGTCCTTCTTCGTTGCGAGCGGTGTTCTTACCCGAGACGGATACTTGCTGAGTATCGGTCTCGGATCGGAACAGTCCGGTTCGAAGTGGTCTTTCACAGTTACTCAAGCAAAGGAGGCTGGCACATGCCAACCAGTGCACATCGTCATACATCACCGCGTCCGCGGTGGTGGAATCGTGATGCGGTCGCGGATCTGCAGATGCCCGAGGCGTTGTACCTCGGGCGTGCGGAACGCATCGGGAACATTCACATGTCGGTTGATGTGCGTGCGTTCACCGAAACGCGCATCCGCTATCCCGAACCGGTCGTCGCGGCTCTCACGTCGCTCTTCGTCGAATACCAGCATGCGTTCAAGCCGCTGGTGGAGGCGAATCGCGAGTGGCCGACCGACTACCGCTTCTGTTCGCCCCTCAACTGTGCGGTGCAAATCGACATGGTGGGGCTGACACAGCGATTTCTCGCTGCCGCGTCGGATGCGAGCACCGATGTGCTCGAGCCGGCGATGCGGCAGGCGATCTTCGAGATCGAGAACTCGCTCGCGATGTATCAGCTGCTGGAACGCACGTTTCGTCGGGATCCGCACGAATCGTTCTTCCGTCAGCGGTACCGTCAGGTACTGCAATCCATTCGTCAGCGGCACGGCATGAAAATTGCCTTACTCGCCGTGACGGACGAGAAGTACCGTGCGATGCGGCAGACCGAGTTCGGCAAGTCCGACGGTGAGCCGCTATCGCGCAACGAGGTGTTCGACATGTCGGGATTCGACCGGCTCTTCGGGCCGGAAGAGTTTCTGCAGCACATCAGCAAGGGGTCGTGCGACTACCTGCTCTACGTGCGTTCGTCGGACCCGATCGAGAAGCTCAAGGATGCCCGCAAATCTGTGGCGCATCCGCTGCTCTCGGACGAGCGTGTGCGGCGGCTCATTAAGGAGCACGCCATCACGCTCAACATCGATGCGCCGGACATGCCCTTTTCCCAGCGCATTAACGACACCAAGGGATACATGCATCGCATGGGGCTCGGGTATCCCATCAGGTCCGACACGGATCTCGATGGACACGAGTTCAATGGATACATGCAGTCCTGCGGCTTCGACGAAGACGATGTCCGAAAGCAGCTGATCGCGATCCGTGCAAAGCCCCTCAAGGGCGCGTACGGGTGTTACGGACATCTGCGCGGTCTGCCGACAGGGAGGCTTCGGGCTGATCTTCGCCGTGAGCTCAAGCGCCGCGGTGACTACGTGATCCAGCCGGAGCTCAACTGCCCGACAATCAGAAACGAATCTGATGGGCGCCTCTACACGATCATCGATCGAAACTTCTTCGGCGACGTTGAAGGGAAGCCGATGTTTCTGGGCGGGTTCCGGGCGTACATGCCCGTGGAATCCGTAGAGGCGAAGCGTGGCCGCAATCACGGCAACGCTGATGTCGTGTGGGGCGAGATCGTCGCTTGAACACGAGCCATTCGTGTGTAACTGTTGAGCCGTACCGGGGTATCCTGGTACGGCTCACATTTGTATATGAAGAAACGTATTCATCAGCTTACCGAATCGCTCATTACCATCCGCTCCGTTGAGGGAAACGCAGGGGCGCTCAGTCGCGTACTCGACCTCGCGCTTTCGTATTGCGGTGATTTTACAATTGAGCAGTTTGAGCAAAACGGGATCAGAAGCGCGCTCGTGTATGCAGGACAAACGCGGCCAAAGAAATTTCGTGTCATCCTGAATGCTCATTTGGATGTGGTAGATGGGAAAGATTCGCAGTTTGTGCCCATGCAAAAGGGTAATCGTCTGTACGGCGCCGGTTCTATGGATATGAAAGGAAATGCCGCTGCGCTTATCGCAGCATTCGTGGATCATGCACGCGATCTGCCATATCCGGTCGGGCTGCAGTTGACTACGGATGAAGAAATCGGCGGATTTGATGGGACAAAGTACCAGCTCGAAAAGGGGGTGCGTGCTGATTTCGTACTAACTTCTGAGCCGACGAATTTTGATATCGTGCACCAGGCAAAAGGCGTACTCCGGATCACGGTTCGCACGAAAGGGGCCACCGCGCACGGCGCATACCCGTGGCGCGGGACGAATGCGATCCTTGTCATGAATGAGTATTTGCAACGTGTTGTGAAAAAGTTTCCGATACCAAAGAAGGAGGTATGGAAAAGCACGATCAACGTTGCGCGCATAGAAACTGACAACACGGCACACAACAAGATTCCTGATTCATGCGCGGCATATTTTGATATCAGGTTTGTGGGGAACGAGAATACAAAGATTATTACAGCGCTCAGCAAGATGCTGCCGAAAGGGGGTGTGCTGACTGTTACTACGAATGAGCCAGCTGTTGATACAGCAAAGACAGATCCGTTTGTGAAGGCGCTCTCACAGTCGGTTAAAGCGATCTGTAAAAGGCCTGTTCGTTTGCGCGGTGCAAACGGTACGTCGGATGCTCGTCACTTTGCTCGCCTTGGAACCCCGGGCGTTGAGTTTGGTCCGATCGGCGGCGATATCGGGAGTGACCGTGAGTGGGTTGATGTCAAAAGTCTCGATACGTTCTACGACGTGATCTCTGATTTTCTGCAGCGCATTGCCTAATTGACGATGTGTTTTCTGCGGCGTACGATTCTGATATGAACGTATCGTTCATTCGCATTTCGATTATTGCCCCAGCCTGGGGTCGTTCGAATTGCTAGGAAGACAAAACCGAGGCAATACGAAAGACCCCGAAGAGGGGTCTTTTTATTGCCAGCTCTTTCGAGAATAGGAGGTATGCATGCCCGGAATGAAAATGCTTTCGGCGGCGCGCGGCATTTCAAATGGTGATCCGGCTCTGGCGACAGACGGAGATGCCGATGCAATTCGCGCATCACTGAAGGAGCGCATAATGGGCGAGATCGATCGGCTCAGTGATGCTGATTTGCATCAGATCGCTGCGCGAAAGAATCTCGAATGGCTCGGCACCGTCGGGCCGCATTTCGATAGGGTGCGTCGTGCATCGGGGTGCATGGGCTCGCTTTGATCTTTGGTGTTCGGCCACCCGTGGTATTCCACCGGGTGGCCGCACTGTTTCTTGACAGGACGCACGGCAGCGCTAGGATGGATTTCATTATGTCGCGCAAGCAGATCAAGCGTCGTGTTCTTGATCTCCTCCTTACGACGGTGGAGGCTTAGCTTGTGTCCAGAAAGTAAACGTTCCGGATACAAAAAAGGCCTCCACCCGAGACAGGGCGGAGGTCTGTTCTTTAGGTGCTTGCGTGGTACGGCACCGGAGTCAACTGCAACAGGGAGAACCCCATGGCACAAGCCGGGATTCAAGTGAGTGGTGAGATGAATCATGTCCGACTTACGAACGAGGAGAACGCGGACGAGCAGCGAGCCCCGAACGGCAAGCTCGCAGTCCTCGTGAACGGGAAGTGGGTCGGGTTTGTATACGACGAATCGGGCGGCAGTCGCGGCAACGCGTCACGCGAGATGGTCTACTTCACCGTGGACCAGTCGAACGGCGGCCTTCGCGTCGTCCGTGGCGAGAAGGTCACGGGTAAGTGGAAGCGCGTCATCAGCAAGCAGAAGTACGCCCAGGGCGGCGTGAATTACTTCGAGGCTCGCACGGTCTGCGGTGACCGTTGCCACCTCTTCACGCTCTAATTTGAGCGGGCGGGAGTGCACAAATAGCGTCGGTGTGGAGGGGTTCCACACCGACGTTTCTCGTTTTAGGAGGCCGGACAGGGAGGGTAAAAACGCCCTATAAACGGCGTCGCTTGACTTCCCATTACGGGCGCCTATAATGGCCCGACCATCGCTCCTGATGGCCTTTTCTTTGAAGGCGTGGTTGCCTCCGGGAATCGCCCAAGTCCACTTGGATACTGGGCCTTTGAACCGAGACAGTCGGAGGAGCATTGGTGTGACCTTTGATAACTGAATATTGAATGATTGTACGCATCAAATTGATCGCAAGATCAAATTGGTAAGTTTTGCATTTCGAAAGGAATGCAAAGCACACAAAACACACAAGCAAGAAACAAGAAATTAAACAGTAAATCGGATTCGAAAGAATTCGATGGAGTAGAAGACATACTGATGCGTGAAAGCGCATTGGACATTCTTTTGTTCCGTCCATCCTAAAAAAGAGTAAGTTCAAATTCACGAAGCCTCTCGTAGTTAGCAATCGCTGACCGACGCTTCAAGTAAAAATTACTTTTTACTGAGAGTTTGATCCTAGCTCAGGGTGAATGCTGGCGGTATGGATAAGGCATGCAAGTCAAGGGGACCGCAAGGTAACCGGCAGACGAGGTAGTA
>CAZVMJ010000075.1:0-4357 GCA_964628005.1 uncultured Candidatus Saccharibacteria bacterium
GTTACAAAGATTTACAGTGACGCTGCGCCGCCTGCGCTCGCCGACGTTACGCTCGGTATCGAGCCGGGCGAGTTTGTTTCGATTGTCGGTCCCAATGGCGCCGGCAAAACCACGCTCTTGAAGATGCTTTTTGCGGAGGTGTTTCCCACCGAAGGCGCGGTGTACTTCGGCTCGAAGCCGATCAACGAACTCTCCGATAAGGAGCTGCTGCGCATGCGCCGCAACATCGGGACCATTTTCCAGGATTTTCGGTTGCTGCCGACAAAAAACGTATATGAGAATATCGCGTTTGCGCTCGAAGTTGCTGGCAAAAGCGATGAGGACATTCAGGCAGACGTTCCGCACGTGCTTGATCTCGTCGGGCTTGCGGAAAAGATATGGAACTTCCCCCATGAGCTCTCGGGTGGTGAACAGCAGCGCATTGCGATTGCGCGCGCGATCGTCAATCAGCCGGACGTGCTTATTGCAGACGAACCGACCGGAAACCTGGACCCGATTAACGCACATGATGTTGTTGAAATCCTGAAGAAGATTAACGACCTTGGCACGACGGTCCTCCTTACAACCCACAATAAGACTATTGTTGATGCTATCGGCCGCCGCGTGGTGACGATGGATCAGGGACGCATTGTTCGAGACGATAAGCAAGGTAAATACGTTTTATAAATTCTCATTCCATTCAGTAGGCTATGTCACTTTGGCTCAGCATGAAGCGCGTTACGAGGTACGGCATTGCCGGCTTCGTGCGCAACGGATTCATCTCACTCGCAGCTATCTTGATCATGACGATCACGTTGTTCGTGGTTGCCGGGCTCATGATGTCTGCAGCCGCGCTCGATGCGACTCTGAATCAGCTGACCCAAAAGGTGGACGTGACGGTCTACTTTACTCCGAGTGCATCGCTCGATCAGATCACGACGGTTCAGAATTCGCTCAAAGCGCTTCCCGAGGTAGCTTCCATTAAGTATGTCAGTCGCGAAGATGCACTTGCTGAGTTCCGTGAGCGCCACAAGAGCGATCAGCTCACCCTCCAGGCGCTTGATGAATTGGGCGAGAATCCGCTCGGGGCCTCGCTCGAAATTCGCGCCAAGGACACGTCGCAGTACGAGTCCATTGCTACCTACCTCCAGGGACAAGCGGAGCAGCAGACGGGCGGCTCGGCGTTCATTGATAAAGTGAACTTTTTCCAAAACAAGACAGCCATTGATCGTCTCACAAACATCATTCAAACCTCCCAGAAACTCGGTATTGCGGTCACGATCATACTGGCGTTCTCATCGGTTTTGATTGCCTTCAATACTATCCGACTCGCTATTTACACGGCGCGCGATGAGATTGGGGTCATGAATCTCGTGGGTGCAGGCCACTGGTATGTGCGTGGTCCGTTTATGGTTGCCGGAGTACTCTACGGCGTCGTCTCCGCTATTGTAGTGCTGCTCCTGCTGTATCCGATAACCGTCTGGCTTGGCCCCGGTTCTGAGCGATTCCTGGGAAGTTTTAACATCTTCGACTACTACACAAGTCAATTTCCGCTGCTCTTCCTCACGCTCTTGGGTGCAGGGGTGGGGATTGGAGCCCTCTCGAGCTTCCTTGCGGTCCGCAGGTACCTCAAAATGTAGTCCACAGCGCCCTCCGGGGCGCTGTGCTCGTAATGCTGTGGTAGACTGCGGCACATGCAGCGTGCGCGCGCAGGGCATAAGTATATTTTTGTTGTTGGCGGCGTGATGTCCGGGGTTGGAAAGGGCATCGCCACAGCATCAATCGGCAAAATTCTTTCCGCTCGCGGGCTCTCCGTCAATCTCATGAAAGTTGATCCGTATCTCAACGTAGATGCGGGAACGATGAACCCAACTGAACACGGCGAAGTGTTCGTCCTTGATTCAGGTCTTGAGACCGATCAGGACATGGGCAACTACGAGCGCTTCCTTGGTCGCGATCTTGGTCCCGAGGACTACATGACCTCGGGCATGATCTACAAAGATGTGATCGAACGTGAGCGAAATCTTGGCTACGGCGGCAAATGCGTTGAGGCTGTGCCGCATGTGCGTGATGAAATCACCGACCGCATCATCCGCGCGGCTTCACTCGCGAAGTCTGATGTCACTGTTGTGGAAATCGGCGGTACCATCGGCGATTTCCAGAATGCGCTTTTCATTGATGCGGCGCGCGTGATTCGCTTGCGCTATCCGCACGACGTCATGTTTGTCATGGTTTCGTACCTTCCGGTGCCGAACACTATTGGCGAGATGAAAACACGGCCCACGCAGCATGCGGTTTCAATGCTGAATTCATACGGTGTACAGCCTGATATCATCATCGCTCGCTCAAACCACCCACTCGACCAGAAGCGCAAAGAGAAGCTCGCGATTACCTGCAACGTGCCTGCGGAGAATATTATTTCCGCACCTGACGTAAACTCTATTTATGATGTCCCGACAAACTTTGAGCGGGATCGCCTTTCTGAAGCGCTCGTTGAGGGATTGGAAATCGAAAACGCAAAAGAATCCGATCTTTCAGACTGGAATGCGTTTGCGAAGAAGGCGACCAATGGCTCCGATATTGTCAAAATCGGTATCGTCGGAAAATATTTTGATACCGGAGATTTCGTCCTTTCAGACGCGTATCTCTCCGTTATCGAGGCTATTAAATTCTCGGCAGCAGAGTTGGGTGTGAAGGCTCAGATTGACTGGTTGAACGCTAAGACCTACCAGAACGACCCTGCAAAGGTGAGTGAGCTTGCGCAGTACAACGGTGTATTAGTACCGGGCGGTTTTGGGGAAACGGGTATCGAGGGCAAAATCAATGCAATCAAATTCTGTCGCGAGAACAAGATTCCGTACTTCGGTCTGTGCTACGGCATGCAGCTGATGACGGTAGAGTATGCCCGCAATGTCGTGGGTATTAAGGATGCGCACACCACGGAGATTAATCCGGAGACACCGAATCCGATTATTGCAATTCTTCCTGAACAGATTGAAAAGCTTGCCCGCAAGGACTACGGCGGATCCATGCGACTCGGTGCGTATCCGTGCGCGCTCAAGGAGGGAACAATCGCTCGCGAGGCGTATGGATCTAAGGAAATTTCAGAGCGTCACCGACATCGATTTGAGGTAAATCCTGAATATGTGGAGCGTCTCTCAGCAGCCGGTCTCGTATTCTCCGGTACCTCGCCAAACAATCACCTCATGGAAATTGCAGAGCTCCCAAAGAATGTGCATCCGTTCATGCTTGGAACCCAGTTTCATCCGGAACTGAAGGCGCGACCGCTCTCGCCACATCCTTTGTTCACGGCATTTTTGAAAGCGTCAAAGCAGCGTGCGCTCTAGCATGAGTCTCTCGCTTGTCTCGCTGAACATCGAGCGCGCTAAACACTACGACCGGATCTTCCCGTTTCTGGAAACCCATCGTCCGGATGTTTTTTGCGTGCAGGAGCTCTTTGCGCGCGATGTTCCGCGCTTTGAAGCCGCGCTCGGCGGCACGGCGCACTTCGCGCCGCTTTCGTTTCATCCAGTGGATCCGCCGGAAACCGGTGCGGCGCTTGAGGGTGTTGCCATTATTACGGCGCTTCCCGTGCTGCGCGCCGAGGTCTACTACTACGCAGGATCTGCCGAGGCGATTGAACGCGATGGTGTGGCATCGAAGTCGGGGAATCGCCCGGTGATTGTGGCTGAGATACAGAAGGGTGACGAGGTGTTTCGCGTTGCCACCACGCATTTCACCTGGACGCCCGACGGTACGGCAAGTGTGGAGCAGCGAGAAGATTCCGCGCGCTTGATTTCTTTCATGCAGCAGTGGGACGACTTTGCGCTCTGCGGAGACTTTAATGCACCGCGCGGCGGAGAAATCTTTTCAAAATTTGCACGTGAATATTCTGACAATATTCCGCACGAGTATGTGTGGAGCCTGGATCTCTCGCTCCATCGAGCGGGTGGCGGCAAGATTCAAACTGATGCGAAAGCAATGGGAATGGACGGTTTTATGATCGATGTCCTTTTTTCCAAAGGGCGCATTCGTGCTGAGCACACCCGTCTGCTCGACGGGCTATCCGATCACATGGCGGTTGTATCCGACCTCTCGCTCGCATAGCCGTTGCAGCCCCGTGGAAAACCGATAGAGTGCCGCTATGGATCAGATGGGCGCACTCGCTGCCGCATTGCTCGCTTTCGTGGCGGGCTCTCTTGGTGTGTTTGCTCAACAGGTGCAATACGCAACCGGAACACTGCCGCAGCCGGAACCAACAGTGGAGGTGTTGTTTGTGGGTGACATGATGTTTGATCGCTCGGTACGCACTGCCATGGGTGAACGCGGGGCCGATCATGTCTTTTCTTGCATCGCCGATGAGCTGCAATCAGCGGAT
>CAZVMJ010000076.1:0-4328 GCA_964628005.1 uncultured Candidatus Saccharibacteria bacterium
AAAGAAGCCCTCGCGTACCACACTGACACCGTGAACGCACTTGAAGCATTCGGCGCGGTCCTGCGCGAGCTCAGCACCCATGCTGATGATCCGTTTGCGTCCGTCGCATTACTGCGCACCTACAACGAGAAGGAAGCGGGAATTTCGCAGGCGTATCAGAACTTGCGCGCCTACTACGGCAATAAGGCTCTATGAAAAACATCATCCGCCTCATAGCCGTCGTTGTCGTGTTCACTGGAAGCCCGGTGTTTGCGCAGAGCTCGGTAAACGACGTTGATATTTTCAACTGCAATACAAACTCTCAGGCAACAGCGAGCGCGGGATCTACCGGACCACTTGGCGGCCCGTATGTGCCGGTGGCTGATTATGCCGTTGAGCTCAACACCGGCCTTCTCGTATACAAAGAATGTGTTTTGCGCAACATTATCAATCAGAAACGCAAGGCGCTCACCTCTGATCTCGATCGCTCCTATATCACACGCTTCAACAGCGGACGAACTGACCCAACGGATCGTAGCGTGAAAACTCCGTTCTTCTCACAGGAGTTTGGCATCGAGATGCGAAACCTGAGCCATGCAACCCGCCTCAAACAGCTCGAGGGCGATCTACTGAAACCACTTGCAAACACCGTACGCGAAGCGGTGAAGCGCGCAATCGCGGCAGGCTACACCGAAAACTTTAGCCTGAGTGAATCGCTTAAGTGCAGCTACGACGACGGAGATCTGGAGAATGCGTACCGTGGTCGCCCTGCTGACTTTTGGCAGGCATTGAGCGCACTTACCGATGAACCGGTCTGCAATATTTATGGCGCAACCCGGTACAGCGAAGCTGAACTCGATAACATGATCGCGTTTGATGTCATGAAGGATACGCTCAAGCTCACCTGGGGACAGGGCGTCTATCCGGTTGAACGTATCGATGAGAATGGCTTTCGCATCACCGAGACACCCGGCCAGATCGTTCTGCAAAACGGCATTATGCACATTCAGTCAGGTTACGAGCAGGAAAAAACTGCCGACGACATCGGCGAACTCATTAACCAGCTCTATGCCGGGGTTTCTACACAAGTTGTTACCGAAGGTACGCCTGGCACCAATACCGGAGGCACCTTTACCGCGGGGGGATTCGGCGGATTGTCGGCAATCACCATGGGCGCAAACAGTTACATGCAGCAGGTCGTGACCCGCACAGGCGGAGACTACGTGCAAACATCGGCAAACGCCGTGATTGCCGGTCTGCAGCTCGCACTTCAAACAGAACAAAATTACCGAGGCATCATGGACAGCATCCTTACCTTTCTTGCAGGCAAAAAGACCGAGATACGCAACAAAGAGGCAAGCTGCTATACGAAAGTGAAACAGGCACTCTGCACTTCAGAGAGCATCACCGCAACGCAGTGTGTTGCACAAAACGGGGGAGGGACACTCTCATTTACCAATTCTCCAGTATTCAGCAATTCGGTTATCGCAAGCAGCCGTATTACAGAGTTTGAATCGCCGGTAAACGCGAACCGCAACAGTTCGAATGATAACATTACACGCATCACCGCATGGATCGGTGATGTTGCCGCAAATCCGTCACCGGCTAACCAGACTGCGATCTCTGGTCAGCTCGCTGCGCTCCCGCCGAAAAATTCGACACACATCACCAACGCAAATAATCAGAAATCTACAATTCAGGATACCGTAAATCTCAACGTCAGCAGCGCAATGCGGCGCTGGGAAGAGGACACGAATGCTGCCGTAGCGTGGTGCAATACATCACTTTCTGACGTACTCGCAAAATGGAGCTCGTGCTGGGGCGGTAACACCTCCGACTGCTACCAGCCATAACATCTATGAAGCTTTCTCTCAGCCTCAACACACGAATATTGTCCTGGGTCGCGACCATCCTCGTGTTTGCGGCGCTCATGTTTGCTCCAATGGTGGCATTTGGTCAGACGCCGCGCTCTGATGCGCCGTCTGCCGCATTCAACTGCAGCGTATTCTCACCATCACTCATGTTCCAGGAATGCTTCTGGAAACCTCTGATGAGCTCTGCGGGAAGCTTCTTCCTTACGCTTGGCGGCACATTCCTTCGTTTCTCCGGGTTGATATTCGACTCGCTCGTGAACTACGTCATTCTCGACTTTGGAGGCACGATGAATCTGTTTGGCATCACTTCAATCATCAATGCGTCTTGGACGGTATTCCGCGATCTTGCGAATATTATGATCATTGGGATCTTTGTTTTTATCGCGATCAGCCTCATTCTTGGTGTAAAAGAGTACGGGCAGAAGCGACTCGTCGCCCGTGTACTGATTGTTGCGGTACTCATCAATTTCAGCCTCTTGTTTGCCAAGATCATGATTGATGCGTCCAACTACATCGCCTTCGATGTATATCAATCAACAGCAGCAACAGCATGTGCCGGGAAAACAACCACAGGCCCGCAGGGGATATCAGATCGCTTCCTTTGCCCGCTTGGCATAACCAGCATTTGGGATACGCGCCAAATCACCGATAGCGTTGCCCGAAACAAAAACGGAGGAGCGGTTATGGCGTTTATGTTCGGCCTCCTGGGGGGAATCATGCTCGCGGGCGTTGCGGTTGTATTACTCTACGGCGCATTTCTTATTGTCTCCCGCACGATTGTACTGATACTTCTCATGATGATCGCACCGATTGCATTTGCCTCCTACCTCATGCCAAACCTGGAAGGAACCCCCGTCGTGGGATGGAAGGGCTGGTGGAAAGCACTCTTCAACAACGCTGTTTTTGCCCCGCTCCTCGTTATATTCCTCACCATTTCGATATTCATCGTGAGCAAAGCATCTACACAAACGAATATCTCTTTTGGACAAGTGCTTGGTTCGTTTGATCAAAGCATGATTAGCGGAAATGCGTGGCGAGTTCTCTTCCTGTATCTATTGAGTGTCGGTGTCCTCTTTGCCTCATTCCGCATCTCAAGCAAACTCGCCGGGTCCATCAGTGGATACAAGATCGGTCACATGATGTCTGGTCTCCCGGTGGTTGCCGGTGCATTAGCTGGCTCACGACTTGCACAGCTGACGGCCGGCCGTGCGGCAGCAGGACAGTCGCTTCAGAAGGGAGCGGAGCTGCAGGGCGCCCGTCTACAGGCACTTCGCAGCGGCAAGGTGGATGATTGGGCTCGCGTAGAAAGCTTGCGAAAGGAAAAGGCTGCGCTCGACAAAAAAGCGAACAGCACATTCAACCCCATGAACTCGTTCCTCGGTGAGAAGTTTGCAAAGGGTAGCGGTCTTGCCGCCGTGGGTATAACCGGCAAGACGAAGGGCGGCTTTACCGACGACATGCATAACAAAGCCGTAAAGGCCGAGGATGCCGTAAAGGGTATGCAGGTGACGAAGGAGGATAAGAAGGCGGTTGAGAATGAGGCTATTGATGCCGCAAAGGAGGCCGCACGAAAAAATATCCTTGACGCTGAAACGCAGGCAGCGGAAGCCAAAAAGAAGCTCGACGACGCACAAAAGGCAAAAGACGCGATCGAAAATGAACGCGCAGCCGCAGATCAGGAGGTAGACCAGCGCCGCGAAGGAAGGAAGACCGATATCGAGACGGCAGAGGTTGAAATCAAGAACGCAACCGAAAAGAAATCACAACTTGAAACCGCCCACACAGTGAACATCTCGGCAATGATGAAGGAGGCCGAACAGCTCCAGGGACGCGCGCGCGATCAGCGAGTGCTTGAAATTCAACAAGCGCACGCCCAGCACCAAAGCGCCATCAAACGGGAAGACAGTCGTATTGATGAGGCGCGAAAGAACCTGACGAAGTACGAGGCCGAGGTGCAGGCTCCACGCGCCGCTCTCGAGGATCGTATCGCCAAGGCACAGAAAGAGATCGAGGAGCGCGCCCGTGAACATAATGCCGCTGCAGCACGCCTCGCAGACGCCCAGAAAAAGAGCACTGATCAGGCGATAAAGAGCGCCGCTGGTGCCGAGGTGAAGAAGTTCGAACAGGCCGCAAGCGCAAATTTTGAAGCCGGTAAGGAGCGTATCGCCGAGGAGACCGCAGGCGCTCTCGGTGGCCATGAAGGAGCGCACATCATCAAACACCACTTCGACGAAAAGTTTAAGCAGAAGTCTCGTAGCGAGAGCGTGCTCGAGGCGCTCAAGAGCCTACAAAAGGAAGACAAGAAGCCTGAATAGGAGCCATGGGACCGGCAACCAACAACACCGATATGAACGCGCTCCTCGCGGAGCGCTTCGCCTCGTTGCCAAAAGTGGTGCAGGACGCAATTACCTCAGCGGATGTGCAGGAGCACATGCGCAAGCTTGCTGAAACCCATAAGCTCCACGTCGATCAGTG
>CAZVMJ010000077.1:0-4307 GCA_964628005.1 uncultured Candidatus Saccharibacteria bacterium
CCATCTTGAACTTTACGAATCATGGGAGGAGAATGTCGCTCGAGAAACGATGGAAGAGGCCGGCATTGAGATAAGAAATATACGGTTTCTGACGGCAACGAACGATATAAATGCAGCGGATGGAAAACATTACGTAACGCTGCACTTCAGGGGAGATTGGCATGCCGGTGAGGCATCCGATGTGGAGCCTGAAAAGATCGGAAATTGGGCCTGGTTTACATGGGAGGAGCTTCCCGAGCCACTGTTTCTCCCCGCTAGGAATTTCGTGAAAAACGGCTATAATCCAAACAAATTTTAAGCAATATGAGCAAAGGAACCATTACGCAGATTATCGGCCCGGTTGTAGACGTTCGCTTCGACGACGCGCTTCCGGCTATCCAGAACGCCCTTGAGGTGAAGGTAAAAGAGGGTCGCATCGTGCTCGAGGTTGCGCAGCATCTCGGACTCGGTCGTGTACGCTGCATCGCCATGCAGGACACGGCAGGCCTTGAGCGCAATACGGAGGTCGTAGACACCGGTGCGCCGATCAAGGTCCCGGTTGGTTCCGCTGCTCTCGGCCGCATGTTTAACGTTGTCGGTGATCCGATCGACGGAAAGCCTGGAGCTGGAAAGGACGCTCCGCGTGCCGCAATTCATGCGCACGCTCCTGCATTCATCCGACAGTCCACTAAGGCGGAAGTTTTTGAGACAGGCATTAAGTCAATCGATCTTCTCGCGCCGTTCATCAAGGGCGGTAAGGTTGGTCTCTTTGGTGGTGCCGGCGTCGGTAAGACCGTGATCATTCAGGAGCTCATTCACAACGTTGCCTCAAACCATGGCGGATACTCGGTGTTCGCTGGTGTGGGTGAGCGCGTCCGTGAAGGTAACGACCTCTATCATGAAATGAAAGACTCGGGCGTTCTCGATAAGACTGCGCTTGTATTCGGACAAATGAACGAAGTTCCTGGTGCGCGAGCGCGCGTTGCACTTTCCGGTCTCACGATGGCTGAGGCATTCCGTGATGAAGGTGGTAAAGACGTACTCTTCTTTATGGATAACGTCTTCCGCTTCGTGCAGGCTGGATCAGAAGTATCTTCACTTCTTGGTCGCGTGCCTTCAGCGGTGGGCTATCAGCCGACGCTTGCAGAGGAGATGGGTCAGCTCCAGGAGCGCATTACATCCACCAACGAGGGCTCCATCACGTCCGTTCAGGCAATTTACGTGCCTGCAGACGACGTAACCGACCCGGCTCCTGCAACAACCTTCGCGCACCTCGATTCCACGATCGTGCTTGATCGCGGTCTTGCTTCACTCGGTATTTACCCGGCAGTCAGTCCGCTTGATTCTTCGTCTACGGCGCTTACGCCTGATATCGTCGGTGCAGAGCACTACCGTGTTGCAAACGAGACGCGACGCGTACTCCAGCGCTACAAGGATCTCCAGGACATTATCGCAATTCTTGGTATTGAAGAGCTTTCCGAAGAAGACAAGAAACTCGTGTACCGCGCTCGAAAGATTCAGCGATTCCTTTCTCAGCCATTTTCTGTGGCAGAAGTATTCACTGGCGCAAAGGGTAAGTATGTTCCGCTTGCAGATACCATTCGCTCATTTGCCGAAATTCTCGACGGCAAGCATGACGACGTCGCAGAGCAAGCCTTCTACATGAAGGGCTCGGTAGACGAAGCGGTTGCTGCGCATAACGCGTAATTCCATGGCAGGCGAGAATACATATCACCTCGTCATTGCTTCGGTCGGCGAAACGAAGTACGACGGCCGCGCGATCTCCGCAAATTTCCCGGGCACAGCGGGTGCGTTCGGCGTGCTCCCGCATCATGAGGCGCTCGTTACAACGCTGAAGGCGGGCACCATTTCCGTAAAGGATCAGTCGGGTGAGGTGATGCAGTTTCCTATTGAGAACGGCGTACTCGAGTGCGCAAATAATCGCGTTGTGGTGCTGCTCTAACGCTTCATGTTTCTCCACACGAACGCGGCCTCATGGCCGCGTTTGTCGTTTCGGGCGATACAATACGCTGCATGCGTTCTGTCGCGTTGCTGTTTGTTGCGCTGGTCGCTTTTTCACCGCTGCCTGCGCACGCTGCAACGCCGACTCCTCAGGTGCGACCGGCAATGTCTCCAACAAAGTGCCCTGCGGGCACGTCTACGGAAGCACCGCCCCGGCTCTCACTTGAGCTCACCGTAGATACAACCCAGGCTCAGGCTGAAGCATTCTTAAAGAAGGCGCTCTACTGTCCGAACGCTTGCTACGACCTTGCTGCAAAGCTTACGCTCACCTATACGGGCGTTCAGGTTGATGTGCTGGCAAAGCATACGTGCACGAGCCGTGAAAAGGCACCGAATGATCCCGCGCAGAACCCAAAGCGCGGTTGCGCTGCAGGAGAGACCAAGCCGCAGTTCTCACTCACTACCAAAGATGTGTATTCAACAGTCATCGGCTTCCGCGTGCCGGATCAAACGATTTCAAAGACACGCTGCGATGAAGCCGCGCTCGAAAAGGCGATGAACAAGTTCTTTAATGGATTGAAGGCGGTCTCAGATAACCCGGCAGCGGGACAGCAGCAAATGCTCGCTGCGCTCTCCGAATTGAAGAGTGCCGCAGAGCCAACGCCGATTCCGAATGTGCAGACACCGGCAGAGATGTCTCCAGCATCGAATGCTCCCGTGAATCTCACTCCCGATCAGCTTCGACAAACGCTCCAGGACCGCTTCAAGTTATCGGCCACACAGGCAGAGGAGCTTGTGCGAACAAATCCGAATGACGTAAGCGAGATGGTAACGAAGGCAAACAATAACGACCTTGCGGGTGCACAGGATGTGGCGCGTCGACTTAATCTCAATGATGACGTTATTAAAAATATTGCACAGCTTGAACCCGCTGCCACACCTGCACCACAGACGGTTGAGCCACCCGTCGAAGATCCGACAAAAAAGACCGAGACCACATTTCAACAGCCGCCAACGGCGACTGGTTTGCCCACGCAGTGCGGTGTGGAGGGGCTCGCCGGTAACATCATGCGGGCGGAGAGTACCTGTGGTCGCATCAATTCAAACCCGCTATCTTCCGTTCAGGGTCCATACCATTTCCTGTGCTCCACGTGGCAGGCATACGCACGCGCAACGGGGAATGGACAGTATGCGGATTGTCAGTACCGTAATGACCCGACAATCTCGACGAATGTGATGAACGCGCGTATGCAGCAGTTCGCTGATATGTATGGCGCCCGATGTCAGCAGGCAGGTATTTCAGCGTCATCATGCCAATACGCGATTCACGTATTCGGCGAGGGTGGTTTTCGGCAGCTCTATAACGCGTATGTCGCAAATCCGAATGCAGGAGCGTGGTCAGTTTGTGGAGCCGGGCTCCAGACGGTCGCATGCACAAATAACGCGTCCATTTTTAACAAAGGCGGTACGGTTGCCGGGATTTTCAACGAGCTTGATCGCCGTCTTGGCGGAAGCGGAACTGTGATTCCGTCTATTGCGGTTGCGGCAAGTCCATTTAGCTCCTTCACGAGCCCGCAAGCGCCGATCACAAGCTACGGCCCTGCCTATTCACAGATGAATCCGCTCTCATCGTTCCTCGGTGCAAATCCGTCGTATTCAACCAATGGCAGCTTCTCGCCGGCGAGTTCGTTTGGACAGTCGTCACCATTTTCCTCTTTGATGAATGTGTTTGGAAATCTGTTTAACAGCAATCAGCAAACACAAAATCAGGCGCAGCAAGCTGTGGTATCGATTATCGCGCAACCGCAGACCGTCTACGTGGGTGCATCAATGGTGGTTTCCTGGTCATCCGTTGGTGTGCGATCCGGCAGCTGTCGCGTGATGCAGCATGAGCAGTCCGCTACAAAAGAGCTCGCATCGTCTCATGAAGGATCGGTTTCTATACAGGCGAGCGCTCGAGGATCGCTCACGTTTGCAATCACATGCCTCAACGGAGCCGGTGCCCCCATTCAGCAAGTTACGACAGTTACGGTACAGTAGGGCAATGATATTCATTCGGCGTGTGGAGGATTTCACCTGCGAGCACTGCGGGGTCTCAGTAACAGGTAACGGCTATACGAATCATTGCCCCTCCTGCTTGTGGAGCAAGCATGTCGATGTCGAGCCAGGCGACCGGGCGGAATCGTGCGGTGGCATGATGGAGCCTCGCAGTATTGAAGGATCGTCACCGAACTACACCATTGTGATGGTGTGTACACGTTGTCAGATAGAGCGCTCGATTCGAATGGCCGAAAACGACAGCATGGATATAGTGCTGGCGCTCATCGAAAAGCACTGCGCGCTGCTCCACGAGCGCAACGCCAACC
>CAZVMJ010000078.1:0-4301 GCA_964628005.1 uncultured Candidatus Saccharibacteria bacterium
CCATGGCAAAAACTATCAATGTAAACTCTGATCTGCTTGCGGAAATTGATGCAGCGGAATCGGAAGTGCGCATGGCTCGAAGCCAGTTTGATCTTATTGTTCGTGTTCTGAACAACGCAATCCCAACGCCCGGATATAGCGCCGCAGCGATTGCCGGTTTTCAGGCAAACGCAGTTGCCTCTCGCGCAGCTCTGAACGGAACGCTTTCCTCGCTTGCGGGGGCGCGAGAAAATCTTGCCGCTAAGAAGCAGGGAGTCACGATAGCGGAAAAGAATCTCCAGCAGGGTGTAACCGGCGGACAGCCCGAAGATGTTGCCGCCGCGCAGGCGGGGCTCAAGCAGGCACAGGGCGCACTCGCTGCGGCGCGCGCCAATCTTGAGAAGTCTATTATTCGCGCACCAATCTCGGGTTCCATTAACTCGCTTTCGTTGAAGCGCGGTGATTACGTACAAATGGGGTCACCTGTATTGAACATTGCAAATAACGGCGCGCTCGAGGTGGTCACGTATGTGACCGAGAGTGATGCCCGCGATATCGCGCGCGGTTCGAAAGTGTCTATTGAGGGAGTTGCAGAAGGTGTCATTACGCACATTGCGGCCGCGCTTGATCCGGTAACGAAGAAGATCGAGATCCGCGTCGGTGTCACAAAGACAAACGGCGAGCTCATCAATGGTCAGACCGTCATTGTGGCGGTAGCTCGGAATACGACCCAGACGAATGCGAAGTCTGACGCGCTCACGATTCCGATTTCAGCGGTAAAGATCGGCTCAAATGAGAATGTCGTGTTTACGATTGATGCCGAGAACAAGCTTGTGCAGCACGTTGTTGAGCTGGGAACGCTCCTTGGAGACAAGGTGGAAATTACTAGTGGCATTACGCCAGACATGCGTATCGTCGTTGACGCACGCGGGCTTCGCGAAGGTACAGAGGTGCAAATTGCCGCACCGGCTGCCGCCGAGGCTTCGGTAACCGAATAACTATATGCTTCCTGTCTGGAAATTCTTTCTCGAGAAGCGTCAGTTTACGATCCTCGTCCTGATCGGTCTTTCGCTGTGGGGTATTATTGCCGCCTTTGCGATAACGAAGGAATCGACGCCCGAAGTTTCAATACCGGTTGGCGTGGTGACGGTGCTTTTGCCGGGTGCGTCGCCAGACGATGTTGAGCGCTTGGTGACGAACAAAATTGAAGATCGTCTTGCAAACCTACCGGATCTTTCAAAGATCACATCCACCTCGCGCGAGAGCTTTGCCACTATTGTTGTTGAATTTAATGCGGACGCTGATCTCGATAAATCAATTCAAAAACTCAAGGACGAAGTCGAGAAGGTGAAGCCTGAACTTCCCGAAGACGCAGAGGAACCGACGGTTTCGGATGTGAACTTCTCAGACCAGCCGATTCAGCTCATTTCGGTGAGCGCCGATCTTTCACCCGCGCAGTTTGCGCAGTTGGGTGAGGATCTTAAGAATGATCTGCAGACGGTACCGGGCGTAAATCGCATTGATGTTTCGGGTACGCGTGATCGTGAGATACAGGTGGTGCTTCGAAAAGAAGATTTGGCCCGGCTCGGCATTACACCGCAGCAGGTAATTGGTGCGATTGCGCAATCCAATGCGTCCATTCCCGTGGGATCCATCACGGTTGATAATGTTTCGTACGCGATCGACTTCAAAGGCAGTATTGATCAGACGGCAGATATTGGCGGCATTGCGGTGCTGAATCTCGGCGGTCGCGTTGTGTACCTGCGCGATATCGCCGACGTCTCTGACGGCGTCGCTCGCGCGACATCGTACTCGCGCATTTCGATCGATGGCAACCCGTCGCGACAGGCGATGACACTCTACGTATTCAAAGTGCGCGGCCAGGACATTACGGGTGTTACCAAAGCCGTCGAAGAGCGGCTCACGGAATTACAGCAGGATGGTGAGATTCTTGCGGATAGCGATGTTGTTGTTTCCTTTGATGCGTCGGAGGAGATTAGCGATTCACTCCGTGAGCTCACGCGCACCGGCATGGAAACAGTGGTGCTTATTATGATCGTGTTGCTCGCGACGATCGGATGGCGCGAATCGGTGGTCGCCGGCCTTTCGATTCCGCTGTCCTTCTTTATTGCGTTCATTGGGCTGCTGTACACCGGAAACACTTTCAATGTGGTTTCGCTGTTCTCACTCATTCTTGCTATCGGTATCTTGATTGACGCAGGCATTGTGGTGGTGGAAGCGATCCATACTCGAACAAAACTCTATGGCGATAAAAAGCGAGCGGCGCTTGAATCCCTTGAAGAATACGCGTGGCCTCTCATTGGTGGAACGATGACGACCGTCGCCGTGTTCTTCCCGCTGTTCTTCGTGTCAGGCGTGGTGGGAGAATTCATTAAATCGATTCCGTTTACGATCATTGGCGTGCTCATCGCATCCATCTTCGTCGCGCTCGGCCTGGTGCCGCTTATTGCAAACATGCTCAGCTCAAACTCCAAAGAGGAGAGCGAGCTCACGAAGAAGCAGGAAGAATATGCCGAGAAGTCGCGTGAATGGTACGCGGCGCATCTCCGATCATTCCTTAAGAATCGCTACCGACAGAACTGGTTCCTGAACCTCATGCTTGTGGGTTTTGTCGTTGCGATCATGCTCCCGATCACCGGTATCATGAAGACAAGCTTCTTCCCGGGAGATGACGGCGACATCATCTATGTGGACATTGAACTTCCGGCCGGAACTGATCTCAATCGAACGGACCTGGTCGCCCGCTCAGTAGAAGAGGTGCTTTATGGCGACGAGCGTTTTGAGAACATCGTTACAACCGTCGGCTCGCAGAGTCAGTTCTCGGACTCGACTGGTATGGGCCCACAGCGTGATGCGCGATTTGCGAACATAACGATTAACCTCGTGAAGGATCGTGACGAAGATTCAGCAGAAATATTGACCGAGGTGAAAGAGCGCCTCGAGCCTATAAAGACCGCCGAAATTCGAGCGGGGCAGCCATCAGGTGGCCCGCCGGTGGGCGCAGCGGTACTTATCAAGTATCTCGGTAAAGACCAAGTTGCGCTCAATGAGACGGTGGCGCGCGCTCGTGAGGCATTGGAATCAACCGAAGGCGCAACGGCTGTAGACTCATCGAACAAGTTTGATGGCACGCAGTATGTCCTCTCTATTGACCGCGCGAAGCTGGCACAGCTCGGACTATCACCTGCTGTCGTGGCGTCAACGCTCCGTACAGCCGTTTCCGGAGCGACGGCAACGAAACTCACGGGAGGTGACAAGGATGTAGAAATTGTCGTTTCGATGAATCTCAATGCTCAGTACACCGATCCGCACGACACTAACCGCACGACCATTGAGTCATTGCGTCAGATTCCGCTGCAGACACAGAATGGAACCGTGTTGCTCGGCTCTGTTGTGAAAGAAGGGGTGGAGCAGTCAAACGCGGTCATCTCGCACGAGGATCGTCAGCGTGTGATGACGCTTTCCAGCGATGTGTTGCCGGGCTACACGCCAGCGGAAGTGCTTGCCACATTCCACGAACAGTTCCCAACGAGCGAATTGCCGCAGGGAATTACGGAATCGATCGGAGGCGAGAATGAGGAGACGAACAAATCGTTTGCTGAAATGGGTATTGCCTTCATTGCGGGTATTGCGCTCATGTTCGTGATTCTCGTGCTCACGTTCAACAGCTTCCGTTACTCCCTCTACTTGCTGTCAATCGTGCCGCTGTCGCTCATTGGTGTATTCATTGGATTGACCGCTGCATTGCAGCCGCTCTCGTTCCCGTCGCTCATGGGTCTGATTGCGCTAGCCGGCGTGATCATTAATCACGCGATCATTCTCATGGATGCGATCATCACTCGAATCGAAATGGGCGCGGGTCGTCGCTTCATCGACATTGTGGTTGAAGCCTCAACGACTCGTCTTCGACCGATCGTACTTACCACACTGACGACGGTTATCGGCATGGTGCCGCTCACGTATGCTTCAGCTCTGTTTGGTCCGCTCGCGCTCGCTATTCTTTTCGGGCTAACCTTCGCGATGATTCTCACCCTGGTGCTGGTGCCAATGCTTGCGTACCGATGGCCGTCTCCGCATGAGACAGCGCTGATCGCAGACGAAACATTCGATGCGGAACTCTCGCGTGCGCCGCGACTCACGTGGATGCCGGAGCGCCTGTACAACATGTATGCGGGCCGCATTACCCGAATGCAGTTCGTGTATGGCGCGCTTGCCACCCTTGTGGCTTCCGTAGCGCTGACTGTGGTACTTTCATTCATCCAGTACATGGCCTCGTTCACGCCGATCGTCATTGGTGTGGC
>CAZVMJ010000079.1:0-4166 GCA_964628005.1 uncultured Candidatus Saccharibacteria bacterium
CCTGCCGGACAGCATGCAGAAAGAGAAGTCCAAGATCGGTACCGTGCTCGCTGTCGGTCCGGGACGCTTTGGCGACGAGGGCGATCTCATCCCGATGACCGTTGAAACCGGCATGCGCGTTATTTTCAACGCGGGTTGGGACAACGAGGTTGTCATGGAGGATGATCATGAATACTTCCTCGTCCGCGAGAGCGACATTCTCGCAATCCTCAATAAGTAATCATTAACCGAACACAATTCCAGCTATGGCAAAAAAGGTAATTTTCGACACGGAAGTCCGCGCATCGCTTAAGCGCGGCGTTGATATCGTCGCCGGTGCGGTAAAGGTGACGCTTGGTCCCAAGGGTCGTAATGTGGCGATTGATAAGTCATGGGGCGGCCCGACGATCACAAACGATGGTGTATCCATTGCCAAGGAGATCGTCCTTGCCGACAAGTTCGAGAACATGGGCGCTTCAATCGTGAAGGAGGTGGCAAACAAGACGAACGACAAGGCAGGCGATGGCACCACAACCGCGGTTGTGCTTACGCAGGCCATCATTACCGAGGGCTTGAAGAAGACCTCGATGGGTGCAAACGCGATGATGGTGCGCCGCGGTATTGAGGCGGCTGCAAAGGATGCGGTAGAAGAGCTCAAAAAGATGGCAAAGCCGGTGAAGGGTAAGGAAGATGTGCGCCAGGTTGCCACCATTTCTGCTGAGAGCCGCGAACTCGGTGAGGCAATTGCCGATATCGTGGAGAAAGTAGGAAAGGATGGTGTGGTGACTGTCGAGGAATCGCAGTCTATTGGTATTGAGACCGATTACGTCGAAGGCATGGAGTTCGATAAGGGCTACGTATCGGCGTACATGATCACCAACCCGGAGCGCATGGAGGCTGAAATGAAAGACGCGCCGATTCTCATTACCGACAAGAAGATTTCAACCGTGAAGGATATCCTTCCGCTCCTTGAAAAGGTGGCGCAGTCCGGCAAGCGCGACCTGGTGATCATTGCGGATGATGTAGACGGTGAAGCGCTCACCACATTCGTGCTCAATAAGCTCAAGGGGGCATTTAACGTGCTTGCGGTAAAGGCACCGGGCTACGGCGATCGCAAGAAGGAACTCCTCTCCGATATTGCAATTACCGTCGGTGGCACGGTTGTAACCGATGATCTTGGTATTACGCTTGAAAAAGCAGAGCTTACGGTGCTCGGCCGCGCAAATCGCGTTGTTGCATCGAAAGATTCAACCGTGATCGTGGGTGGTAAGGGTGATGCGAAAGAAATTCAGAAGCGCGCAGCACAGCTTCGCAAGCAGCTCGAGGCAACGACCTCAAAGTTCGATAAGGAGAAGCTTGAGGAGCGTGTTGCAAAGCTCACCGGCGGCGTTGCCGTCATTCGCGTGGGAGCTGCCACTGAAACCGAAGCAAAGTACCTCAAAGACAAGATTGAAGACGCGGTGAATGCCACAAAGGCGGCAATCGCCGAAGGTATCATTCCGGGCGGCGGTGCATCGCTCGTAAAGGTCTCAGCAAAGCTTGCAAAGAATATCGAGAAGCACACGAAGTCATCGAGCTCCGAAGTGGCGGCGGGATACGCAATTCTCGTGAACGCGCTCCAGGTTCCGTTCAAGCAGATCGTGCGCAACACTGGCCGTGAAGACGAAATGGTGTTGATTGAGCAGATCTCTGGTGCGGATACCAAAGGATTTGACGCGCTCAATGAGCAGATCGTGGACATGATTGACGCCGGCATCATTGATCCGGTGAAGGTTACGCGATCGGGTGTTGAGAACGCCGCTTCAGCAGCTGCTGTTCTTCTCACCACCGAAGCTGCAATAGCAGATCTTCCTGAAGAGAAAAAAGAAAACCCGGGAATGCCGGGCATGGACTAAAACGGCTGTAACTCTCCACAACAAAGACCCTTTCGCAGGGTCTTTGTTCGTTTTGCACTGTTACAATTTGCGCATGCTCTCGCGTCGCAATGCGGCCGCATTTCTTGTACTGATTTTTGCATTTGTTGCGACGCTCATTGTGCAACCGTTTAGTGTTGGTGCGCAGCAGAACCTCGATTGTTCGCCTCGCAAAGATTACAGCGTGGAGTGCGGTAAGGAAGTGAAGACGGCAACCGGCATTAAATACGGCGGCAAGAATTGTTCCTGCGATGAACCTGCTTCAGACGGCAAGATGGTGAAGGGTGTCTGTGTTGCCGCGCTTACGTGTAAGGCAAATAAAACCGCCGAAGACAAAGCGCCTAAGACATGCGTGGAAACGGGTGAATGCACACCAGGTGATACCAACCAAACGCCGCAGCAACCGCAACAACAACCGCAACAGCCGCAGCAAGATGGCGGCGGCGGACAACCGCCGAGCCCTCCGAGCCCACCGCCTCCGACCCCTGATCCAAAAACACAGGATCCGAAGACGCCTGATCCAAAAACCCCGGATCCGACCCAGCCAACGGATACGAATAATGGTGCGGCCACCAATCCGTGGCTCTCAGGAGAAACTCCGCCGCAGACGGGAGATGATCCAAATAATCCAACCAATAATCCGGATGCGCTCACGCCGGCACAAACAAACCCGTTTGGTGAACAGATTCGGACTGCGGAACGAGCCCAGGAAGATTCCTGGTTTTCCGGTTTTTTTGGCGGCAACGACAATCAAAGCTCACTGACTCCTCCATCAAGCGATGGAAATACAAATTCATCGCTCTATAACCAGGTTACGGATCCGCTTGGTTCAGTTACCGGTTTTCAACCAACGCCGGATGTTTCGCCGAGTGCGACACCGGATGGCGAGACCCCCGCATCACGCAGCATCAGTGATACGCTCTCGAGTGCCTGGGATTCTATTAAGGATCTATCCGCGAGTGCGTGGGAAGGTGTAACGAATGCGGCAAATAGTGCGTATGACACGCTTGCCAATGCTTTCAGCCCGGCTGAAACGCCGTCTGCAGATCCACTTGCAGGCGCTGATACGCCGCCTGCCGGTTCCGGCGCAGAAGAGTTGATTGCCGCGGAGCGTGAGATGGTGGAAAGCGCAAACCCGCCCGCAGATCGCCCGGATGTCGCTCCCGTAGTGCGTGACCCTGAGATTGTAGCAGCTGAAAACGAACTATTGCAGCAGCGTCTTGAACAGGCTGATCGTGAGCAGGCGGCATACGAGAAGGCGCTCCGAGAGGCAGAGACCAAAATTCCAGCACCTGAAACGACGGTCGTTGATCCAAAAAACATAACGGAGCAGATAAATCGAGATATCGAGAATCGCATACCGGAGCCTCCACGGGTCGCGCAAAAAGATCCGCAGACCGTCGTTGAGCGCACAAATGCGCGCGAAACACTGGCTCGCGATTATAATCTTCCCCCTGTCCGTGAGACGCAGGACCTGAAAGATGCTCGCGAGATACCGCAGCGCATCCATGACTCGAATCAGCGTGTTTCTGATCTTGCAAACCAATATGACGCACTCGATCGTGCGCGCACCACGTTTATGGACAAGAACCTGGTTGATGTCGATAAGAGCGGCCAGCCTGTTTTTGCAAACGATGCAGATAAACAGACGTACAACAACATGGTGCAGGAGCAGCAGCGCCTCGCATCCGAACTACGTGGCGAGGCGGTACAGAATGACGTCCTGCGCACTGCGCTCACGGAAAAATACAACGCTCTGCCGGCTGAAACACGCGCGCTGGCTGCAGTGGAGTCGAATCGAGCGGTGCTTGAATCGCGACTCGCAGAGGCTGTTGCAACGCGCGATGCGCTCCAGCGTGAGGCGCCTGCGCCTCAGATTAATCCAGATCCAATGAATCCAGCGATGCCTCCTATGGAGGATCCGGCACTTACGCTCGCAAAAGCGCAGGTGGCACAACTCGAGCAGCAGCTGAAATACAATGAAACACTACAGTCGTGTCTCGCTAACTGCACAAATCGAGCCGATGTCGCAAACGCACTTCTCACAAAGGCAGAAACACCGGCACAAGAGATTGCGCGTGAAGGTCTTTTGAAACACGTTGCGCTTTGGGGCAGTCAGCAAGATACGCTCGCGCGTGCGCAAGCGATTGATACGCTTTATGGTCAAACAGATATTTCGCGCGGTACGACCTTGAATGAAATCGCAAATCGCAGCGAGCAGATAGGAAAAATCGACGGTGTAATTGCAGACTTTAATCGCGTTGTGAATGGTTT
>CAZVMJ010000080.1:0-2946 GCA_964628005.1 uncultured Candidatus Saccharibacteria bacterium
GAGCGGCGACTGAGAGCGCAGGGTCATAGATACCGATCCGATCACCAAGCACGCGTTTAAACACAGCTGTGGCAAACGGATAGTGCGTACACGCAAGCACGAGCAGATCAAATGAATTCGTATCGATGGCGGCGAATCCGGCACGAATGATGCGTTCAAGTTCTTGATCCGTCGCACCGGATTCAATAGCGCCGGCAAGACCCGGCATAGGAATACCGGGAACATCTTTGCCAACCATGCGAAATGCGTTTTGATAGAGCCCCGATGAAATCGTTGCGGTCGTCGCACATACCGCAATGCGACCTTCTGCATTTCGCAGCGAGCCCACAGTGGGGCCAACCATCTCAATAAGCTGGTGCGCCTGCATTTCAAATGCATCGAGCAGCGATATGGCGAGCGATGCGGAGACGCTGTTGCAGGCACTCACAATGTGCGTCGCACCGCGATCGCGAAGCATACGAATGGCGGCGACCGTCAGATCGGTCAGCTCAGCTCGCCCCTTCTCACCGTACGGCGCGTTCTTCGTATCGCCAAAATACAACACGTCAGCACTCGGAAGGTTTTGTCGGATCGCATGCAGTACCGTGAGGCCGCCAACACCGGAATCAAAAATACCGATCATGCTTAATAGCGCGTGTATTCCTGCTCAAGGAAGCGTCCGAGGCGGGTGAGCCCTTCAGCAATCTTCGTTTCATCGAGCGCATAGCTGAATCGCAGCCGGTCGGGTGAACCAAACCATGTGCCATCGTACGTAATCATTTTGTAGTTGTAGAAAAGATCATGCATCACCCGCGACGGATTCTTGAATTTCGGCAGCACATAAAACGCCCCTTCCGGCTTCCAGAGCTCAAGACCAAGATCAGTCATTCCTGCATAGATGCGATCACGACGCTTTTCCCAGATTGGTACATGCGTCGCAACATACGTTGCGCGCTCAGACATTGCCGCGAGCCCCACTGCCTGACTTATAACCGACGTGTTCATAGACGTGTGTGATTTCATGTCTACAACCCGCTCCACCAATTGTCGATCAAGCGTGTGGAAATACCCAAGGCGATGCCCGCACATGGCGTATGTTTTGGAAAACGAGTTGATGGTGACAACACGCTTCCCCTTCAAGAGGTAATTCTCCCGATCATACATAAGATCTTTGTAGACCTCATCGGACAACACATAGATACCAAGCGTATTGCACATCTCTTCAATCTGGCGAAGGACATCCACATCCTGGACGGTACCCGTCGGATTCGACGGTGAGTTAATGAGAACAGCGCGACATCCTTGAATAATGGATGCAAACGTATCGAGATTGATCTTTCCCTTCTCCAAATCGTAGAACACCGGTGTCATGCCTGCGAGCGTGACGTTGTGCGGATAGGAGTAGTAGTACGGCCGCGGGAGCGCCACCGTGCCGCCCGGCACCGAAATCGCACGAAGCACCAGATCGATCGCCTCAGACGCGCCGTTGGTGACGACGATCTCTTCCGGCGCGGCACTTGGGTATTCTTTTGCGATTGCTTCACGAAGCGCAAGCTCACCCTGCACGAGCCCGTATTTGAAACCCTTATATGATTCAAGAATCTTGAATGCGCTCGGCGGGGGCGGTAAATCCGGCTGGCCCGATCCAAAAGAAATGAGTTCACCTTCCCCAGCAGTACCTTTGCCGATGAAGAACGCAGGGCTTGCGATTTCAGGCGTATCCATCGATCGAGTGTACCACTGCTCGCACTATTTTTCAGTGCGCGGTTTTACGAAACCAAGAAACTGATCGTTGCGTTCATATTCGTTCTGAAAAGCCCCGAAGGATGCGAATGCCGGCGAGAACAGGACCGCATCCCCAAATTCGGCGGCCTCAAAGGCAGAATCAACGGCCGTTTCAAGCGTAAAGAAGACCGGCGCTTCCGAGAGCAATGGCTTCAAGCGATCGGTACCGGTACCCGCTATAAGAAAGACACTTTTGCAGGTCTTTTGAATCATCTCCACGAGCGGCTCAAGTGGCAGGCCTTTGTCTGACCCTCCGGCAATCAGTACGATATCGCGCCGCCCCTGATCAAGCGCACGCAACGCCGCCATCGTTGCTTCAGGTGTTGTTGCGTTATTGTCGTTAAATACTCGAACCCCTCCGGCAAGCCCCATATACTGCAACCGTCCTTCGACTCCTTCGAATGATTCGAGACCCTCGCGGATTTGCTGTGTGTTAAGCCCGAGCGCAAACAATGCGGCTGCGGCACAAGATGCATTCTCCCGATTATGCTCTCCGGGAATACGTAGCTGCCAGTCATCAGGCAGCGCCCCGGGAACCACGGGCTCAACGGGCGGATGTGTCGCGCGCACCTGTTCCGCAATACCTGAGCCGACGAAAAGATGGGAGCCTTTTGTTTGGTGAAGAAAAATCTGCGCCTTGTCATGAAAGTACTCCACCATATTCGCGTAATAGTTCTGGTGGTCGGGCATGAGATTGGTGAACACCGATACATCGGGACTCATGCCAATGTCGCCAAACCCCTGCAATTGCCATGAATCGAGCTCAAGCACCAAAATATCCCCCGCTTGCATCTGCGGCAGCATGGCGAGCGTTGAGGTGCCGCGCACATTTCCGCCGAGATGCGCACGCTTCCCCGCATGCTTCAGTGCATGAAAAATAAGATGAGAGACGGTTGATTTTCCGCGCGTACCGGTCACACCAACAATGGTGACACCCATGCCCTTCGCAAATTGTGCGCACAGTGCCGTAGACATCCGCACCGGGACATCTGCGTGACGTGCAGCGTCAATATAAGGAGAATCAAGACGCACACCCGCCGCTTTTACAACCAAATCGGTATTGGTGAAGTCATGCTCATCATGACCACCTAAATGGAATGTTACATTCGGGTACCGCGACAAAGCCTCGACCGATGAGACAAGTTTCTGTGCGTCTTTCATGTCAGTCACGGTGACCGCCGC
>CAZVMJ010000080.1:2956-4099 GCA_964628005.1 uncultured Candidatus Saccharibacteria bacterium
CAAGCAGACCTACACCCATAACTGTCACACGACGACCGGCAAAGTACTCCCGATAGTTCATATCCGCACTCTATCAAAGAGACGCCTCAATTCGCTTGAGTGCCACAATATACGCGGCCGTTCGCATTGGTACCCCATACTCTTTGGATGCCGCAACTACCGCATCTACCGCCTCATGCATGAGTGTCTTGAGCTTGGAAAATACATCCTCCTTGCTCCATGTTTCCTGATGCATGTTCTGATACCACTCAAAGTACGAAACGGCGACACCTCCTGAATTGGCGAGGATATCTGGAATAACGGCAATGCCTCGCCGATTGAGCACCTCATCACCATCAGAGGTGGTCGGGCCGTTTGCAAGCTCAAGCACAATGGATGCCTGTATCGCCTCGGCAACCGCTTTCGGAATCGAGTTTTCAAGAGCCGCCGGCACCACAATATCGACGGGAAGCTGCAATACATCGCCCGGCAGCACAGATTCTGCACCAGCAATTCCCCCCATTGATCCTTTTGTTTCCTTATATTCGCGCAGTGCAGATATGTCCGAAATTCCATCTTTCACGTACACGCCGCTCTTTGAATCTGTAATGGCGACTACGCGATATCCACTCTCAACCATGTATCCGGCAACATAGCTCCCCACGTTGCCAAATCCCTGAATCGCAGCGGTGCGTCTCGCTGGGTCCTTCCCGGTTACCTCCATGTAGCGAGAAAGCGCATAAAAACCCCCGAGGCCGGTCGCCTCGGTACGCCCGAGCGATCCTCCCGCATCAACCGCTTTACCCGTAATGACAGCCGGCTGATCAGTACCCGTGACCTGTGCGTATTCGTCACGAATCCAGCTCATGATTGTGGCATTGGTATTCACGTCCGGTGCCGGCACATCAATCTCCGGCCCAATATGAGGGGCGAGCTCCCGTGTAAAAGCACGCGTCAGACGCTCTAATTCGCCCGCTGAGAGCTTTTTAGGGTCTACGCGGATGCCTCCCTTCCCCCCGCCAAACGGGACCCCGATCACCGCATTTTTCATGGTCATCCAAAACGAAAGTGCCTTTACCTCGTCCATATCCACGTCCGGGTGGTATCGCAAACCACCCTTGTAGGCGCCGCGAATATTGTTGTGCTGCACACGATACCCCTGGA
>CAZVMJ010000081.1:0-4055 GCA_964628005.1 uncultured Candidatus Saccharibacteria bacterium
CGAGCGACATCGGCGCAACGATAGCGATCACCAGAAGCGAAACCGCCACGAGCGTTTCAATAAGCGTAAAGCCGCGATGTCGAAACCCTGCGAGGTACGTGATCATATGTCTAATATTCGCTGCACAGCGGTCGATTGCACGTGGAATGTTGTACGCACATTTACCTTCTGTGCGCCCGCAGTACCCTTAATCACCATCATTACTTTTGGCTGCGCCGCGTCGCCGCGCTGCGTTCCGTATACGTAGAATGTCATCGATTCAATGGTTACTTCCGATGCGGTAATCGGAATTTCGCCGGATGTAGATCCATTCTCAGATTTATAGATGCGTCCGTCGTGGAAGGAATAGAGCCAGTCATCGGCGGTATCTGCCGTGTTACCGCCGAACGATTCAAAATACAGCGTTGACCCGCCCCCGGCGCAATCAGCTCCTGACGGACCCGCCACAGCGATATCGCAGCGATAGTTTGATCCCTCACGAATCGAACGCGACATGCCGTCGATTGCGATATTGAGGTTATTGATGACCGACTGGAGCGCCTGCGCTTTGCGATTTGCATCCACGAGCGCAACGAGGGCTGTTACCGAAACGAGCATGACAATGCCGAAAAGCGCGACAGCAACGATCATCTCGACGAGCGTGAACCCTGCTTGTGGTGAGCGTCGCATATCGTTATTGCACAGAAATCTGTCCGTTTGCTGATACGACGATATTCTTCGTGTCGCCACGCGGGGATGAGACCTGTATGCGCGCCGATTCCATAAGCGTGCCGCCCGTCATGTCACCGTTCACGTTAAAGGTGAGCGCATCGGCATTGCGCACGATGTATGCATCCGGATCCGGTCGGCGAAATGTTATGTTCAATGCATTGACCGACACCTCAGACTGTCCGGCAGGCGTCGCATAGAGCGCGGAAATGGTGTAGCCCGACTGAATATTGGTGGAAGATACAAGCTCGCCGGTGTCGTACCGACCATTGAGCGGATTATTGATATCGCCAAACATAATGTAGGTACTTGGCGATGTATCAACGAAATACATGCCGTACGCAGGCGCAAAGGTTGCGGTGTCATTAAAGCGCTGCACCGAGATGCCGTAGACCTGTGCCTGGCGCACTGTAAGCGCGATATCGTACGCAAGATTTTGCAGCAGCACCTGTCCGCCGAATCGCGTATTGTTTGCAAGCACGATACCGCTCACCACCACAATGATGCCGATGACCACAAGCATCTCGATGAGCGTAAACCCTTTTTGTAGTGATGCTTTTACCATGGGAGCGGAAGGTTATAGAGCAGCGCAAACCAAACAATGAGACAGCTCGCAACAAGGAACGGACCGAACGGAACTTCGCTCTTCATTGTAAGGTGCGGAGCACTGGCGCGAAAGCGCGCTATCCCCCGCTTTTTCAGGAAGAGGAGCACGTAGGGCAGCGGAATCAGAACACACACACTAATGATCGCGCCGATAACAAATGCAAAAAATACTGCTCCGATTCCGTATACCGGCCCAAGCAACCACCCAATGCCGAGCGAGAGCTTCGCATCCCCTAATCCGATCCATGCGCCACGCGACACAGCCCACAGCGACGCTATCGGGAGCGCTGCAACCGGTCCGGCAAGTACGTACATAAGAACGGATGCCCCAGACGGAATGCCGCCGAGCGCGAGATATCCGAGCGCAAGAGCAGCAAAGAGATACGCCCATCGATCCGGAATAATGGTGTGAAGAATATCGTATGCAGATATTGCAACCAATACTGCCGCTATCAGAAGCGCAATCGCCGCCTGTAGCGGCGCATCAAGGAGCGATGACGCACCAATGATTGCAAAGAGAGCGCCGGTAGACGCCTCCACAAGCGGATACTGCAGCGAAATACGGCTGCCGCAATCGCGGCAACGACCGCGAAGCTGCAGCCACGAAACCACCGGTATCATGTCATACCAGCGAAGTTGCGCACCACACGAGAGACACTCACTGCGTCCGCCCACCGTAAACATGTCGCGCCGAAGCACAACAACGTTTAAAAAACTGCCTACGATGAGTCCGAACAGGCCGAAGGCCGCAGCAATCATGATCTACGACCGCACGTCGTAACACGCGGATCCGACATGACCCGAGTTGCACTTGCCGGAGTCTGCGCCATTGAAATCCGCCGTAGCACCGACAACATTACATACCTGATATCCTCCCGGCGTTGCGGTCACATCCGCATCGGTTTGAAGCACTGTATGTGTTGAACCGGTTTCAAGTGAGCCGCCAAGGTGGTAGCCAGTGCAGACCGTATTGTTTGAGGTGGAAGAGTACGGTGAATAGGTATACACCGCTGAATTCGAAGGATCGACCGGGAGGCTCGCAATATAGCCGTTCGTCACGAGCACACTCGAACCAGTGGACCCGATCGTTGCCGGATATGCGCCCGTGGAATCGTAATAGAGCTCGAGCGCGAGCTGCAATTGCTTCACATCGGAAATGCGTCGCGCGTCGCGCCCTTTCTGGCGCGCAGAGTTGAGTGACGTGAGCACGACAGCAGAAAGAATGCCGATGATAGCCATCACCACCAGCAGCTCGATGAGCGTAAAACCCGTATGTCGAATTTTTGTTCTAAACATAGCCCTATACTACCCCTTAATCGGTGTCTGCAGTAGTCGAACAAATGGTCTCGGAGCAACTGACCACCTGACCATCCACACTACTCTCCGCAACAATAGTAAATGTGGTTCCTGTTTGCGCGAATACCTCATTCCCGCAATCAACAGTCGACTGTGTTCCGGCAGAATCATCGCAGAAAATCCAACCCGCCGGTAAGTTGCCATATGTTGCAGCACTTCCAAGACAGAGCGGACCGCCTCCACCGCCAACCGTTTCCGTAGGCACATTCAGCGTGGCGCTGTCGTTCATGCACGCATGCGCAGCCGTCTGGAGGCTATGCAAATGTTCCTGCACCGCCGCCACGCGCGCCTTGCTGCGCGCCTCACCCAAAGAAGAAAGCACCACGGACGAAAGGATGCCGATAATGGCAATAACGACAAGCAGCTCGATCAGCGTAAAACCGGATTGTGTTTTCAATTTCATATTAGTAGTTTGGGCACCCGGTGCCAGAGCAGCTGCATCCCGTCTCAGTGCACGTGATAATCATGCTGTCGGAAGTGCGTTTTGCTCGATACGTAAACGCAGTACCAATCTGCGACACGGTGGTTCCGCAAGGCCCGGTATTCACGGAGTCGCACCTCACCCACCCAAGCGGAAGTGTGGGAAACACTTCCGTACGCGTCGAGCACACACGCGTGGCGCCACCGGTGATTGAATCCGTTCCCGATCCTCCGCAACCAAGCGTTGCCTGATGCGGCATGCACATCGTGACGTTCGCGTCGGTAATGCACACATTTGCATACGCCTGCATACCCTTCGCAGCTGAAAACGCACTTTGATAGCGCGCACGATCACGCGCCGTGGTTACTCCGGTGAGAATAACCATCGAGATAAGGCCGATAATTGCAATAACAACGAGTAATTCGATCATCGTGAAGCCGCGGGAAATGAGAGAAGGACGGCTCGCGTGCACATGAAGGAACGCCATAGTAGCTCAAGCATATCACTTGACCTCTCGGTAAAATTGTTTGCGCCTGCATATCTGTGCATAAAAACACCCCGGTGATCCGGGGTGTTTTTATGAACTATCCGGAGAAGATTAGTTCTGTTCGGAAGACGTGGTGCAGGTGGAATCCGTGCAGGAAACAACCTGGCTATCCGCATGGCTTTCTGCCGTGATCGTGAAGCTCACGCCGAGCGTGGTCGAAGACGTGTCGTTTCCACAGTTCGAGGCGCTCTGCGTACCGGTTGTTGCATCGCAGTAGATCCAACCAGCCGGAAGCGAAACGTACGATGCTGCAGAACCGGTGCAGATTGCACCCGGAGCAGTTGCGGTGTCAGAACCCGGCATCGTGATTGCGAGACCGTCGTTAAGACAGATGTTTGCCGCAGCCTGCAAGCCGTGCAGTGACTGCTGAACCGATGCAACACGCGCCTTCGCTCGAGCTGTACCAAGAGATGTGAG
>CAZVMJ010000082.1:0-4034 GCA_964628005.1 uncultured Candidatus Saccharibacteria bacterium
GAAGGTCTTATTTCGGCATTCGGTTTGGATGTACGCCTCCTGATCATTCAGGCGGTGAATTTCTCCGTGCTGCTTGGGGGCCTTACCTATTTCTTGTACACGCCGGTCATGGACATGATCGCAAAGCGACGGGAGATGGTTGCAGAAGGTGTGCGCTCCGCTCAAGAGGCGGATCGCGTGCTCGCTGATTCCAAGAAGCAGGGCGAGGTTATGGTGGGCGAAGCGGCGCGTGAGGCTGAAGGCCTTGTTGCAGCAGCGCGTCTTCGTGCAGACGAGAAGGGAACACAGATTGTGAGCGACGCGGAAGCGAAGGCGCACCAGGTTCTTCTCGATGCAAAGAAGCAGGCGGAAGATGCAAAACGACGCGCCCTTCAGGAAAGTGAAAAGGAGATTACGCGCGCTGCGGTACTCGCAGCAGAGAAGATTCTCCGGGAGAAGCTTTCGTAATGTATGGAAAAGGCGTACGCACAGGCATTGTGGCAGCTCGTAGCGAGTGGCATGGACGCCAAAAAGGCGGTTCATGCCATGCATGAGAAGCTCAAAGCTGATGGTCGCGGTGCGCTCTTTCAGCGTGTGGGACGCGCGTTTGTGCGTCTTTCCGAGCGCGAGGCGCGAAAGCGTGATTTTGTGCTTACGGTAGCGCGTGAGAAAGATCTTGCAGATGCACAGAAAGCGGCGAAGAAAATTATTGATGCATACTCGAGTGAGTTTGGCACCGACGGCGCCAACCTCAAGACGCAAGTCGACGATTCTTTAATCGGCGGTTGGCGCCTCGAGGGTAACGAGAGGCTCGTGGATGCATCCTATAAGAAACGCCTGCTCGACTTATATAACAGCGTGACAAGCGCATAAATTAGAAACGTATGGATTCAACAACGGTACAGAAGATCATCAAAGAGATCGAGAATCTCGCACCCGCTGCGCACGGCGAACACGTGGGGAAGGTTGTTTCGGTTGGCGACGGTGTCGTTGCTATCGACGGCCTCTCACGGGCAAAGATGTCCGAAGTGATTCTCTTCGAGGAGGGAAAGAGCAAGTCGGTAAAGCACTCGATGGAAATGTCGGGCGAGCTTTTCGGCCTCATTCTCAACCTCGAAGAGGACGGCGTCCGTGCAGCAATTCTTGGCGACACGGCGCGCGTTATGGAGGGAATGACGGTGAAGTCCACCGGCAAGATTCTTTCCGTTCCGGCGAGTGATGAGCTTTTGGGTCGTGTGGTGAATGTGCTCGGTGAACCGATCGACGGCAAGGGTCCGATCTCGAACCCGACTATGATGCCGGTGGAGCGTGAAGCATCCGGAGTTATTGATCGAAAGTCGGTGACCGTCCCGCTGCAGACCGGAATCAAGGCAATCGATGCAATGATTCCAATCGGTCGTGGTCAGCGCGAACTCATCATCGGTGACCGTGGTACCGGAAAGACAACCGTTGCAATCGACGCGATCATCAATCAGAAGAACGAGCCGGCAGACAAGCGTCCTATTTGTGTGTACGTCGCAATCGGCCAGAAGGAATCAAAGACGGCGCGTATCTCGCAGCAGCTCAAGGAGGCAGGTGCGCTTGAGTACACGATCATCGTCGATGCTCCGGCATCGGCTCCTGCTGCATTGCAGTACCTTGCGCCGTTTAGCGGCGTTGCAATCGCTGAGTACTTCATGGACAAGGGCAAGGATGTGCTCATTGTGTACGACGATCTCTCAAAGCAGGCTGTTGCGTACCGCGAGCTCTCTTTGCTCCTGCGACGTCCGCCGGGTCGCGAAGCATACCCGGGCGACATCTTCTACCTCCACTCTCGATTGCTCGAGCGTGCAGCACGACTCTCCGATGAAAAGGGCGGGGGTTCAATCACTGCGCTGCCGATCATCGAAACGCAGGAAGGCGACGTATCGGGATACATTCCGACAAACGTCATTTCGATCACCGACGGTCAGATGTTCCTCATCACGGACCTCTTCAACAAGGGTATTCGTCCGGCAATTGATGTGGGTATTTCTGTATCCCGCGTGGGGTCTGCCGCGCAGACCAAGGCAATGAAGGCGGTTGCAGGCGGCTTGAAACTTGAGCTTGCGCAGTTCCGCGAACTTGAGGCGTTTATGCAGTTTGCATCGGATCTCGACAAGGGAACCGCAGATCGCATCGCATCAGGTCAGCGAATGGTTGAAGTGCTTAAACAGAAGAATGGTCATCCGATCCCGCTCGAAAAGCAGGTCGCGATGATTTTCATTGCAGGTAAGGGCTTCCTCAATGCCACACCGGTATCCAAGGTTGTTGAAGTTGAGGCGCAGTTCACCGAATATCTCGACAATCAGCACTCTTCGGTATTGAGCGCGATCAAGACAACAGGCCAGCTCTCCGATGAGAGCAAGGAGGCTATCCTTAAGGCGGGAGAAGAATTCAAGCTCGCACATCCGGAATTGTTTACGATTAAGTAACAGTTCCGCCACACATCATGGCGAATCTCAAAGCAATCAAATCAAAAATTGTCTCATCAAAAAAGATGGGGACCGTAACGCGCGCCATGGAGGCCGTGTCTGCGGTGAAGATGCGTAAAGCGCAGGAGCGCGCCCTTTCGGGCCGCGCCTATGCCGCTGCGGCGCTCACGGTTCTTGAGCGGATTTCTGCCACGGTGGATATGGCACGTCATCCATTAATGACGGCGCGCGCGGGTAAGACAGCCTACATCGTGATTACTTCTGATAAGGGTCTTGCAGGTTCTCTGAACTCCGGCGTTATTCGAAAAGTAGAGGCAGACATTGCTGCTCGCAACCTTTCGAAGTCAGACTTGGTATTTGCGTGCCTTGGTCGCAAGGCGGGCGACTACTTTGCGTCACGTGGCTACGATGTGCGCGTACGCGAACTCAATAAAAGTGATGATGTCTCTGAAGCTGAGATGCGTCGTGTAACGGACGTGATTCTTTCGCTCCATGCGACGGGCGAAGTGGGTACTGCGGTTGTCGGCTATCAGAATTTTGTCTCAACATTTGAGCAGATTCCGTCGGCACGACAGATCATCCCAATTTCCAAGGAGTTGATGCGAGAAACGATCAATGCTATTCGGCCGGCGCGCGGAAAGTATTCGCCGCAGGGAGGGGATCCAGTATTGCCGCCTGCAGCGTATACCATCGAACCGAGTGCTGATGCTGTGCTATCCGTACTGCTTCCGAAGCTCTTGAATATCGCGGTCTACCACGCACTTCTTGAAACAAAGGCGTCTGAACACTCTGCTCGCATGGTTGCAATGAAGAGTGCAACTGATAAGGCGAAAGAGATGGCGCAAAAGTTTACGCGCCAGTTCAACAAGATTCGCCAGGCGTCTATTACGCGCGAAGTTTCCGAGATCACCTCGGGTATGGAAGCAATGCGATAAGCCTATGCGCGAGCTCCTTGTTGCTACAAGCAATCACGGAAAGCTGCTTGAGATCATGGGCTTCATCGGCGATATGCCGTTTGAGCTTATGACGCTCGATGGTATGAATCTCGGTTCCGTGAGCGAACCCGGGAAAACCTTTGAAGGCAATGCAATCATCAAGGCAATGACCTATGGCAAGCGCTCAGGAAAACTGACGCTTGCTGAGGACACCGGCCTTGAGGTGGACGCGTTCGACGGACGCCCTGGTGTCCTCACGGCCCGGTATGCAGAGGGCGATAAGGCGCGAAATCAGAAGCTGCTTGAAGAATTGGCAGATATTCCCGATGAGCAACGCACGGCGAGGTTTCGAACAGTTGCCGCTCTCTTTGATCCGGTGAGCGACGAGATTTGGCTCGCTGAAGGGGAATGTCATGGGCGCATTCTGCGCGAATATCGCGGCGATAAGAGCTTCGGTTTTGGCCCGCTCTTTTTTGTAGACGAGCTACAGCACACACTCTCGGAAGTAGAGCTCGATGTGCGAAATACGGTCAGTCATCGTGGCCGCGCGCTGCAGGGCATTCGTACTATCCTAAGCACACTCCACGCATGAGTGCTGAGGTGCAGCGCCCGAAGATTGGCACCGGGATCTACATTTTCCGCGATGGAAAAGTACTGATGGGGAAGC